>JACZTQ010000024.1 GCA_022573605.1 Pseudomonadota bacterium
GTCGCCAGCACCGGGCCGGCGGGCGCCCCGGCGCGCATCAGGGCGGCGGCCAGTTCCTCGCCGTCCCAGGTCGCCATCGCAGGCGCGAACTCGGCGCGCAGCGCGTGCTTGTGCTCGAGCCGCCCGGCATTGTCGACAAAGCGCGGGTCGTCGGCCAGTTCGGGCCGCCCGATGGTCTCGCAGATCTTGCGGAACTGGGTGTCGTTGCCCCCCGCGATGAAGACCTTGCAGGTCCGGGTCGCGAAGACATCGTAGGGCGAGAGGTTGGTGTGGGTGTTGCCGGTGATCTGCGGGTGCTTGCCGCCGAGGAAATAGTTGGCGGCGTGGGGGAACAGCAGCGAGATCGCGGTGTCGTAGAGGGTCAGGTCGAGATACTGGCCGAGGCCCGAATGCGAGCGCTCGTAGAGCGCCATGGCGATGCCGAGCGCCGCCGCCATGCCGGTGCCGATATCGACCATCGGGATGCCGAGGCGGGTCGCCGGGCCGCCCTCCGGGCCGTTGACGCTCATCAGCCCGGCCTGGGCCTGGACCACCGCGTCGTAGCCGGGCAGGCCGCCGTGCGGGCCATCGCTGCCGAAGCCGGAGATGCGGCAATGGATCAGCCGGGGGAAGCGGTCCTTGAGCGCCGCCTCGTAGCCCAGCCCCCATTTTTCCATGGCGCCGGGCTTGAAGTTCTCGACCAAAACATCCGCCGTCTCCAGCAGGCGCAGCAGCACCTCGCGGCCCTCCGGCAGGCGCAGGTCCAGCGCCATGCCGCGCTTGTTGCGGTTGACCCCGAGGAAGTAGGAGGCCGCCCCGATCTCCTCGTCGAAGGGCGGACCCCAGGCGCGCACGTCGTCGCCGTGGGGCGGCTCGATCTTGATCACGTCGGCGCCGTGGTCGGCCAGCCACTGGGTGCCGAACGGGCCGCCGAGCACCCGGGTCAGATCGATCACCTTGATGCCGTCGAGCGCGCTCATGCTTGTTCTCCGCTATTTAGGCAGCCAGACCCCAGACCCGGGCCGCGAATTGGGGATAGAACTCCGCGATCCGAGGCGCAATATCCCGGCGCAGTCTTTTCAGCCGCTCGGCGGCCGGGGCAGGGGTCTCGCCGACCTCTGCCGCCTGGTCGAAGGCGAAACCGGTGGCCTCGGCCACCGTTTCCGGCGTGTCGCCGCCGTGGACGCTCTCGAGCCGGAAGCGGGCGCGCTCGGCATCGAACGAGAACACCGCCCGGCCGGTCAACAGCGCTTTCGGGCCGCCGCGCCGCCAGACCTCGGGCGGGCTGGTGCCGGGGGCGGAGATGAAGTCGACCCGCTCGACCAGGGTGCGCTTGCTGTGCTCCTCGCGGAACAGGATCACCCGCGGCACGGCGAAATACATCAGCGCCGAGCCGAACGAGCCGGGGAAGCGTTTTCTCAGGTTCGGGTAGTCGCCGAGGCCGACCAGGTTGATGTTGGCGCTCCCGTCGATCTGCACCCCGCCGAGGAAGAAGGTGTCGATGCGGCCCTGCGCGGCGGCGTCGAACAACTCGCGCGCGCCCTCGGCGAAGGGGTTGTGGCTGAGCGAATGCAGGATCGAGACGTGCATCCGGCGCGGCGATTCCGATTTGGCCAGCAGGGCGGCGGCGCAGGGAATCGGCGAGGCCGCACCCACCGCGACGTGGCGGTCGCCGTGCAGCATGTCGGCGAGAGTGACGATCAGAAGCTCCTCCGGGGTGTGGTTCACGCGGTTTGACTCGCAGGGGTGGGCCTTGGCGCCAAGCCGAATTCGGCCAGGTAGGCTTTGAATCCCGCTTGCGTTTTGGCCGCCGCGGCATAGGCGCGGATCGCCTCGGCGTCGGGCGGGTAGAGATCGGTCAGGCCGCAGGGCCAGGCGCCGTCCTCGGCCACCGCGATGCCATCGACATAGAACGCGGGCAGGGCGCAGGCGGCGCTGGCCTCGGTGGCGTAGAGGCTCTCGTCGACGATCTTCTCGACCGTCACCAGCACCTTGCTGGCTGCATGAACCAACGTCGCCAACTCCCTGCGGCGGCCGATAAAAACGTTTCCGTCGCGATCCGCATACGGGGCGTGGAACAGGGTCACGTCCAGCTTCACGGCAGGCACCAGCAGCACCGGGTCCGGCGCGTTGCCGAAGGGGCTGTCGATCACCTGCCAGTCGGGCCGGTGGGCGGCGATATCCGAGCCGATGATCCCGCGCTGCGGCATGAACGGCACCCCCTTCTCGGTCGCCTGGAGCTGCGCATGGAGCGCCGGGCAGGTGCTGTCGCGCATCTCGAGGGCGCCGCTCTCGACGCCAGCCGTGAAGCGCGGCGCCAGGCCGTGCTCGCCCAGCGTCACCGCTGCTGCCTCGACGCTGGCGACGCAGCCCGCACCGATCAGCATGTCGCCCTGAAGCGTGGTGTAGGGCAGGCAGTAGAGCCGGAGATCGCGCGCGCCGCGGGCGATCAGCGCCCGGGTCGCGGCCATCGGCACGCCGGAATAATCGGCCGGCACGCCGAGCAGGGCGCCGTCGGGGACGGCCTCGGCGATCTCCTCCAGGGTCAGGCGTTCGAACGCGTCCATGGCGCCTTCCGATCAGCCCGCCGATGATCCCGACGCGGGCCGGTTTTGCTCTGTGAAACTCCGCTTAGCGGCTTATCATATGTTCGGGCGGCGGTAAGGCAAGGGCGCGGCATTAGGGGCAGGCGATCCGCCCATGTCCCGGGCTTGATGCGGGACCGCGCGCCGTTGCGCATTGCGGGTCGAGGTCCCGGGTCAAGCCCGGGACATGGGCGATACAGGTGACAAACCGGGAGAACCGATGACGGTATCCGACAAAACCCTCGCCCGCCTGAAACAGGCCGCCGGGCCGCGCGGCTACCTCGACGACCCGGAGGCGATCGCGCCCTACTGCACGCCGTTCCGCGACGGCTGGGTCGGCGAGACACCGCTGGTGCTGCGCCCGGATACCACTGAGATGGTGGCGGCGCTGGTGCGCATCTGCGCCGAGACCGGCACCCCGATCGTGCCCCAGGGCGGCAACACCGGCATGACCGGGGGCGGGCTGCCGCATCCGGGCGGCGACGAGGTGATCCTGTCGACCGGGCGGCTCAACCGTATCCGCGGCATCGACCCGCTGAACGACACCATCACCGCCGAGGCGGGGGTCGTGCTGGCCGATATCCGGAGTGCCGCCGAGGGCGTCGACCGGCTGTTCCCGCTGTTGCTGGGGGCGCAGGGGTCGTGCCAGATCGGCGGCAATCTCTCGACCAATGCCGGGGGCATCAACGTGGTGCGCTACGGCAATGTTCGCTCGATGGTGCTGGGGCTGGAGGTGGTGACCGGCGATGGCGAGGTCTGGGACGGGCTGCGCGCGCTGCGCAAGGACAATGCGGGCTACGACCTGAAGCACATCTTCATCGGCGCCGAGGGCACGCTCGGCATCATCACCGCGGCGGTGCTGCGCCTGGTGGCGCGGCCGCGCGAGCGCCAGACGGCACTGGTCGAGGTCGCCGATCCGCAGGCGGCGGTCGAGTTGCTGGCCCGGTTGCGCGGCGCGATGGGGGATGTGGTCAGCGCTTTCGAATTGATGCACCGCAACTGCTTCACCCTGGCGACCCGAACCCTGGGCCATGCCGACCCGATGCCGGGACAGCGCCCCTGGCGGGTGCTGCTGGACCTGACCGGGCAGCAGCCGCCGGGCGCCCTGCGCGAGCCGCTGGAGGAGGTGCTGGCGGATGCCCTGGAGGCCGGGCTGGTCAGCGACGCCATCGTCGCCGCCTCCGGGGCGCAGGCCGACGCGCTGTGGCGCATCCGCGAGGATCAGGCCGAGGTGCAGCGCCAGGCGGGCAAGGGCATCAAGCACGACATCTCGGTGCCGGTCTCGCTTGTGCCCGATTTCATCGCCCGCGCCGATGCGGCGATGGAGCGCGCCTATCCGGGTCATGTCGTCTGCACCTTCGGCCATCTGGGCGACGGCAATATCCACTACAACCCGATCGAGCCGCCGGGCTGGGAGCAGGCGCGCTGGGTCGCCGAGACCGGACCGATCAACCGCATCGTCCACGACATCGTCGCCGATCTGGGCGGCTCGATCACCGCCGAGCACGGCGTCGGGCGGCTGCGCCTGGCCGAGCTGGTCCACTACAAGTCGGCGGTCGAGATCGACCTGATGCGGCGCTTGAAACGGGCCTTCGATCCGGCCAACATCCTCAATCCCGGCAAGGTGCTGCCGGCGCAGGGAGGGTAACATGGATTCGGTCTATTTCAGCCCCGAGCACGAGCTGTTCCGCGACCAGATCCGCCGCTTCGTCGGCGCGGAGGTGCGCCCCAACGCCGATGACTGGGAGGCGGCGGGCGAGATTCCGCGCGAGGTCTTCCGCCGCATGGGCGAACTTGGCTTTCTCGGCGCCCGTTACGACGAGGAATACGGTGGCGCCGGGATGGATGTGTTCGCCAGCCTGGTGCTGGGCGAGGAGCTGGGCCGGGCCGGGCTGTCCGGCTTCGCCGCCGCGGTGCTGGTCCATACCGACATGGCTTCGCCGCACCTTGCGCGCTTTGGCACGCCGGAGCAGAAGGCGCGCTATCTGCCCGGGATCATCGCCGGCGAGACCGTCACCGCGATCGCCGTGACCGAGCCGGGGGCGGGGTCCGACGTGGCCGGGCTGACCACCCGGGCCGAGGCCAGCGGCAACGGCTGGGTGCTGAACGGGGCCAAGCTCTACATCACCAACGGGGTGCTGGCGGACTTGTATTTCGTCGCCGCGCGCAGCGACCCTCGGGCCAAGCCCTCGCGCGGGCTGTCGATCTTCATGGTCGAGAAGGGGACGCCGGGGCTCAAGGTGGCGCGCCGGCTCGACAAGCTGGGCTGGCACTGCTCGGACACCGCCGAGCTCAGGCTCGAGGACTGCCGCCTGCCGGCGGATGCGCTGCTGGGCGAGGCGGGCCGGGGGTTCCACCAGATCATGGCCAACTTCCAGAACGAGCGCCTGGTGATGGGGGCGATGACGGTCGGCGAGGCCGAGCGCGCGATCGAGATAACGCTGGAGCATGTGCGCACCCGCCGGGCTTTCGGCGCGCCGCTGTGGGACAAGCAGGCGGTGCGCCACAAGCTGGCCCACTGCGCCACCCGCGTCGAGGCGGCGCGCCATCTGGTCAACCACACCGCCTGGCTCGACGCCAAGGGCCGCGACTGCGTGCGCGAGGTCTCGATGGTCAAGGTGTTCTGCGCCGCGATGGTGCAGGAGGTCGCCGACGCCTGCCTGCAACTCCACGGCGGCTCGGGCTACATGCGCGGCATGGAGATCGAGCGGCTCTACCGCGACGTGCGCATCCACTCGATCGGCGGCGGGGCGAGCGAGGTGATGCTGGACGAGATCGCCAAGCGCATGCCCAACCACGGGGAAGAATGATCATTCTTTACCTGCACCGTTGAAAATCCCGGCAGACCCGGTATTAGTTGTGGCGATCCTGGCATACCACGAAGCCGGGAGCGGCGAAGAACGGCGGCGACAAGCTGCGGAAATCGGATCAAAAGGGAGGAACTAGCATGAAAACACTGGCAAAATCCGCGCTGATGGCGGCGGCCCTCACGCTGGCGGCGGTCGGCGGCGCGCCGGCCCAGAATGTCGAGGGGCCGAAGGTGTTCTGGAAATGGTCGACCTGGGGCAAGCCCCGGGCCTTCACCGCCGGGATCGAGACGCTCTCCGAGCGGGTTGCCGAGGAGACGGACGGCGCTTTCCAGATCAAGATCTTCTACGGCGGCCAACTGTCGAAGAGCCGCGAAAACCTCGACGGGCTGAAGAACAACGCCTTCGAGGGGACGATGTTCTGCAACTTCTACCACCCGGGCAAGAACCCCGCCTTCATGGTGTTCTCGCTGCCGTTCCTGCCTCTCGGCGATTTCCAAGTCTCGGCCCATGTGCGCAATACCCTGTTCTTGCACCCGGCGTTGCAGGCCGACATGGCGCAGTGGAACGCGATTCCCTACGTCTCGACCCTGCTGCCGCAGTACGAATTTCTCGGCACCGGCAAGCCGCCGCTGACGCTGGCGGACTGGAAGGGCATGCGGGTGCGCGCCGGTGGCGGTATCGGCCTGGCGATGGAGCGGCTCGGAGCGACGCGCCAGACGGTGCCGGCATCCGAGGTCTACACGCTGATGCAGCGTGGCGGGGTCGATGCGGTGTCGTTCCCGTACACCTACTCCCACGCCTCCTACAAGATCGACGAGCTGGCGGACTGGTACACCTCGAACCTGTCGCCCGGCACCTCGGAATGCCCGATGGTGTTCAACAAGACCGCATTCGAGGCCCTGCCGCAGCAGTATCAGGACCTGCTGATGAGCCTCAAGGGCGAGGTCGCCGACGCCATGATAGCCAAATACCTGGAGGCGGACGAAAAGAACCTGCCGGCCTTCGAGGCGTCGATGCAGAAGATCGTCTATGACGAAGCGACGCTGGCGGAGTTCCACGAGATCGCCGGCAAGCCGGTCTGGGACCAGTGGATCGCCGACAACCAGGACAAGTTCGACGCGCAGGACGTGTTCGATCAGATCTGGGTGCTGGCCAAGGAAGCCCAGCAGTAGTCTGGCGCGCATGACATCGGGCGGCTCCGGACCGGTTCCGGGGCCGCTTTTCCGCAGAATTGACGAAAGCCCCCCGCATGGCCGAGATCACTGACAAGCTGGGACACTGGCTCGACCGCTCCGACCGCCTTCTGCGCCCGGTCGAGGATTCGATGAACCTGGTCGCCGCGTTGGCGATCATGTTCCTGATGCTGCTCGGCGTGGTGCAGATCGTGCTGCGCGCGCGCTGGCTCTTCAATGCGCCGATCTTCGGATATATCGACCTGATCGAACTGGTGATGCCGGCGCTGGCGATCCTCGGCTTCGCCTATTGCCAGCGCGAGGGGGTCCATATCCGGATGGATATCCTGATCCGGCGCTTCGAGGGCCGCCTGCTGTGGGCCGTCGAGGCGTTCACGACGTTCTTCACCATGGTGATTATCGGGCTGATCGTGCGCTACTCGTGGGTGTTCTTTCATGACGCCTATACCTCGGGCGACAGCACCAGCGACGCCGAGCTTCTGGTCTGGCCGACGAGGCTGATGGTTCCGGTTGCCTTGGGTGTCTGCGTTCTGCGTCTTGTGATCCAGCTCGGCGGCTCGCTGCGCCTGGCCGTCTCGCCTGACCTGAAGCCGGTCGGGGTGGTCGTCGCCAAGGACGTGGCCGCGCAGGCGCAGGAGGAAATCCGCGAAGTCCTCGGTGAGGGGGGCGAAAAATGATCATCGGCATCGGCTACGACGACCCGATCCTGGTCGGGATGATCGCGCTCGGGCTGATGTTCGGGATGGCGATTTTGGGCATGCGGGTGGCCTTCGCCGCCGCGCTGGCAGGCTTTCTCGGACTGGTCGAACTGATCGGCTGGTGGTCGGGCGCAACCACGGTCGGCACCATTCCCATCGCGAAAACCTCGATCTACGCGCTCTCGGTGCTGCCGCCCTTCATCCTGATCGGATTTCTCGCCTTCCACGCCGGAATGACCCAGAAGCTGTTCGACGCGGCGCGCAAATGGATCGGCTGGGTGCCCGGCGGGCTGGCCGTCGCGACGGTGTTCGCCACCGCCGGTTTCGCCGCCGTGTCGGGGGCGTCGACGGCGACCGCGGCGGTGTTCAGCCGGGTCGCGATCCCGGAGATGCTGGCCTACAAATACGACAAACGGTTGGCCGCCGGCGTGGTCGCGGCGGCCGGCACCCTGGCGACCCTGATCCCGCCCTCGGCGATCCTGGTGATCTACGCCATCATCGTCGAGGAATCGGTCGGTGCGCTGCTGCTGGCGGGCTTCCTGCCCGGCATCTTCTCGGCCTTGCTCTACGCCGCGATCATCATCTTCTGGGCCAAGATCAGACCGGGCATCGGCCCCGCCGTCGGCGGCTACACCTGGGGCCAGCGGTTCGCCTCGATCCCCGGCATCCTGCCGGTCTTCGCCGTCGTCCTCATCATCATGACGGCGATCTACGACGGCTGGGCGACGCCGACCGAGGCCGGGGCGCTCGGCGCCTTCGTGGTGCTTGTCATGGCCCTGATCCGGGGCATGCGTTTTGCCAAGCTGAAAGAGGCGCTGATGGAGACGGCGCGCCTGACGGTGATGATCTTCACGCTGATCTGGGGCATCTACATCTTCGTCACCTTCCTGAACTACTCCGGCGTGCCGCAGGCCTTCAGCGAGTGGATCGTCGACCTCGACGCCGACCCCTACCTGATCCTGTTCGCGATCCTGATCGGCTACACCATCCTCGGCATGTTCATGGATGCGATCGGCATGCTGCTGGTCACGCTGCCGATCTTCTACCCGGCGGTGATGGCGCTGAACGGCGGCGAATACGCCACCGCCGAGACCTCGCCCTTCGGCATGACCCAGACCGAGGCCTCGATCTGGTTCGGCATCATCGCCGTCAAGATGGTCGAGGTCTGCCTGATCACGCCGCCGATCGGACTGAACTGCTTCGTGGTCAACGGCGTGCAGCCGAGCATTCCGCTGTCGGACGTGTTCCGGGGGGTGGCGCTGTTCTTCGTCGCCGATGTGCTGACCATCGCGGCGCTGGTGATGTTCCCGCAGATCATCACCTGGCTGCCGGCGATGATGCGGGGCGGGTGACGCCGGGATAACCCCGCCCCCCGCCCCGCCTCCCCGCCCAACCACCGATGGTACCGGGGCATGATTGGTGGTTGGGCGGGGAGGCGGGGTGGGGGGCGGGGCGCGCACAGGCGCACAAAACGGGAGGAGCGCGCATGATCCCCGGAGAACTGACCACCGAGCAGCAGGCGATCCGCGACGCCATCCGCCGGCTGATGGAGCCCTTCGACGACGCCTACTGGCTGGAGCGCGACGCGAGCGCCACCTTCCCGCACGAGTTCCGCCAGGCGGTGGCGGCGGGCGGCTGGCTGGGCATCGCCATGCCGGAGCAATACGGCGGCTCCGGGCTGGGGGTGGCCGAGGCGGTGGTGATGATGGAGGCGGTGGCCAACTCGCCCGGCGCCATGGCGGCGGCGAGCTCGGTGCACATGAACATCTTCGGGCCCCTGGCGATCGTCAAGCACGGCACCGAGGCGCAGAAGGCCGAATGGCTGCCGCCGATCGTCAAGGGCGAGCTGATCACCTGCTTCGGGGTCACCGAGCCCGATGCCGGCCTCGACACCACCCGGATCACCACCGCCGCCCGGCGCGACGGCGTTGACTATGTCATCAGCGGCCGCAAGATCTGGACCTCGGTGGCGCAACAGGCGCACCGGGTGGTGCTGCTGGCCCGGACCGCGGACTACGACGCCAAGCGCCCCACCGAGGGCCTGTCGCTGTTCTTCGCCGAGCTCGACCCGGCCCATGTGGAGATCCGCGAGATCCCCAAGATGGGCCGCCACGCGGTCGACTCGAACATGGTGTTCTACGATGGGCTGCGGGTGCCCGCGCGCGACCGCATCGGCGACGAGGGCAGGGGGTTTCGCATCCTGCTCGACAGCCTCAACCCGGAGCGCTGCCTGATCGGCGCCGAGGCCGTCGGGATCGGCCGCCAGGCGCTCGGCCGGGCGGTGGCCTACGCCGGCGAGCGCGAGGTATTCGGCCGCCCGATCGGCCGCAACCAGGCGATCCAGCACCCGCTGGCCGAGAGCTGGATCGAGCTCGAGGCGGCCTGGCTGACGGTGCAGCGCGCGGCCGCGTTCTATGACGCCGGCCAGCCCTGCGGGCCGGAGGCCAACGCCGCCAAATACCTCGGTGCCGAGGCCGGTATTCGTGCCTGCGAGCGCGCCGTCTCGACCCATGGCGGCATGGGGTACGCCCGCGAATACCATGTCGAGCGGTTCCTGCGCGAGGCCTGGATCAACCGCCTCGCGCCGGTCAGCCAGCAACTGATCCTGTGCCACATCGCCGAGAAGGTGCTGGGGCTGCCGAAGTCCTATTGATGCCGCGGCCCTCCCTTCGCGCCAGGCGTCCCCTCTCCCCTCCGGGGGGAGGGGTTAGGGAGGGGGTCGCGACGCTGCCGCTGGAGCTCGTTTGCCGGCGGCGCGCCGCGCCTGATACTCGCGCCAGGCAAGGAAGAATCCGCTGGCGAACACCACCATGGCGCCGATCCAGGTCACCAGGTCCGGCAACTCGCCGAACACCCACATGCCCAGCAGGGTGGCCCAGACCAGCTTGAGGAAATCGAACGGCAGCACGGCGGTCGGCTCGGTCTCCTTCAGCGCCTGGGTCAGCGCCAGTTGGGCGATGGTGCCGATCACCGCGATCACCACCAGCCAGCCCCACATCTCCGGCGACGGGGCGACCCAAACCCAGAGCGCCGGCCCGAGCGAGAACAGGCTGAGGAAGATGTTCATGTAGGCGGTGATGGTGAAGCTCGACTCGGTGCGCGACAGCACCTTGATGACGATCATCGCCACCGCCCAGATCAGCGCCGCGCCGACCACCAGCATCGAGCCCGTGTCGGCGGGGATCAGCCCCGGGCGCAGGATGATCAGGGTGCCGGCGAAGCCGAGAAAGATCGCCACCCAGCGGCGGATGCGGAACCGCTCGCCGAGGAAAATCACGCTGAGCAGCGCCATGAACAGCGGCGCCGTGAACGACAGCGCGGTGACCCGCGCCACCGGGGTCAGGGCCAAGGCGGTGAAGAACATCAGCATGGCGACGGCGTTGAGCACACCGCGCACGGCGTGCAGCCCGATCCTCTCGGTGCGCAGGAAAGCCAGCCCGGTCGAGGCCAGCAGCGGCGCGAACACGATCACGCCGAAGATGTTGCGCAGGAAGGCGATCTGCAGCGGCGGCACGTCGCGCGCCACATAGCGCACCAGCACATGCATGACCGAGAAGAACACCGAGGCTATGCACATCATCAGGATGCCCCGCATCACCGGGGGGGCGGCCTGCCAGTGGTTGAGCAACCCCGGCAGCGGGTTTTCACGGAACTCGGTCATCGGGGGCGCATCGGGGTTGCTGGGGCTGGTGCCCGACACTGAACAGAAGATTCGGTGTCCGGCAACCACTTGGGGCGTTGCGGGACGGGCCGGGGCGCGCATATCCTCCATGAGATGAAAAACCGGGGCAGGGCGATGACACAGAAGGAAATCCGGGTTCCGGCGGACGGGCTGAAGCGGATGCTGACGCGGGTCTTCACCGCCGCCGGGGGCAGTGAGACCGAGGCCGAGGCGATCGCCGCCAACCTGGTCGAGGCCAATCTGGCGGGCCACGAGAGCCACGGCGTGATCCGCACCCAGCGCTACCTGTTCTGGGCGGCGAACGGTACCCTGGTGTTCGGCAAGTCGGTCGAGACGGTGAGCGAGGCGCCGGGGTTCGCGCTGCTCGACGGCGGCCACGGTTTTGGCCAGGTGATCGGCCCGCGGGCGGTCGCCATCGGAATAGCGAAAGCCCGCGACAACGGCTTCGCGCTGATCGGCCTGCGCCGGGCCGGGCATCTGGGGCGGATCGGCGCGCTGGCCGAGCAGGCCATCGCCGCCGGGCTGGTCTCGATCCACTTCGTCAACGTCGCCAACAGCGTGCTGGTGGCCCCGTTCGGCGGTGCGGCACGGCGCATGTCGACGGCGCCGGTGTGCATTGGGGTGCCGAACGCGGAGGGCGATTTCGTGCTCGATTTCGCCACCTCGCAGGTCGCCGAGGGCAAGGTGCTGGTGGCCCGCAATGCCGGGCGCCAGGCACCGCCCGGCAGCCTGATCGGCCCCGACGGGGCGCCGACCACCGATCCGGATGCGCTCTACGGCCCGACCCGGCCGGGGGTGGTCGACGATCCGCGCGCCGGACCCGGGGCGCTGGCACCGATGGGGCTGCACAAGGGCTCGGGCCTGGCGCTGGCTTGCGAATTGCTGGCCGGAGCGCTGACCGGCTCCGGGACGGCGACCGAGGGAGGGACGAAGCGGAGCCACAACGGCATGCTGTCGATCTATCTCGACCCGGATCTGATGGACGACGGCCACGGCTGGGCCGCCTCGGCCGCCGCCTACATCGCCGAGATTCGCGCCTGCCCGCCCGCCGACCCCGAGAGCCCGGTCATGGTGCCCGGCGACCCGGAGCGCAAACGCCGCGCCGAACGTCTGGCCAACGGCTTGCCGCTGGCCCCGGATGTCTGGGAGAGCCTGCTGGCCGCGGGGGAGTCGAAGGGGCTGGATCGAGGGGAATTGAAGGCGTTGTCTGGCGTGTGAAGAACACGCTGTAACCATCGGGTACAATGCGTAATTCACGCGAAGGCGGGAATCTCTCGGAGGCTCCGTGAGATCCCCGCCTTCGCGGGGATGACGGAGACCACGGGTCGTGCCTGGTACCTCGTAACAGGCCGATTTCGGCCCGATTACTCTCCCTCACCCCCAAGAACACCCGCCGCCTCCAGCGCCTCGATCTCCGCCGCCGACAGGCCCGCCTCGGTCAGGATGTCCCGGTTGTGCTCGCCCAGGCGCGGGGCCGGGCGGCTGGCCTGCTCGTCGATCCCGGTGAAATCCAGCGGATGGCGGGTCACGCGCAGCGGTCCCTCGGTCGGATGCTCCTCGGTGCGAAAGAAGCCGCTGGAGGCCAGGTGGGGCTCGTCGAACAGGTCTTCCAGGGTGTTGATCGGACCGCAGGGGATATCGGCGGCGCGCAACAACTCCAGCCACTCGGCGGTGGTCCGGGCCGGCATCGCCTCGTCGATCACCTGGCAGAGCTGGTGGATGCGCTCGCTGCGCGCCACCGGGTCGCCGAACCAGGGCTCGGCGGCGATATCGCCGCGCCCGACGATCTCCATGAACCGGACCCAGTGTTTCGGGGCGTAGGGCAGCACGGCGATGAAACCGTCGCGGGTGGGGTAGGGGCGGCGATAGGGGTTGAGCAGGCGCTTGTAGCCGGGCGGGCCGAGCGGCGGCTCGAAGATTTGCCCGCCGAGGTGCTCGGTCAGCAGGAAATGGGTGGCGCACTCCATCATCGGCACCTCGAAGGCCAGCGCCCGGCCGCTGCGCTCGCGGTGCAGCAGCGCCGCCAGCACGCCCTCGACGATGAACAGCCCGGAGATCTTGTCGACCACGATCTGCGGCACGTAGCGCGGCGCGCCGTCGGCCCGGGCATTGACCGCGGCGAAACCGGAAAGCCCCTGCACGACATCGTCGTAGGCCCCGTCGTCGGCGTAGACGCCGTCCTTGCCAAAACCGATGGCGGCGCAGTGGATCAGGCGGGGGTGCTTCGGGCACAGGGTCTCGGGATCGACGCCTAACCGGCGCGCCGCCGGGCGGCGCATGTTGTGGACCAGCACGTCGGCGGTCGCGATCACCCGGTCGAGCACCGCTTGGGCCTCGGGCCGCTTGAGGTCGAGCACCAGGGAGCGCTTGTCGCGGTTGACGTTGAGGAACATCGCCCCCATGCCGGGGTTGCGGGCCGGCGCGATGTGGCGCACGGCCTCGCCCCCGGGCGGCTCGACCTTGATCACGTCGGCCCCCAGCGCGCCGAGCTGGAAGGTGGCGAACGGCCCCATGATGACGCTGGTCAGGTCGATCACGCGGATGCCGGAGAGAAGCGGGGTCATGCGGATGTTCCGGTCATGGGCCACACCGGCCCGGTGAGAATTTGCTATAACCATGCCATGATGGCCTGAGAACCGGTTAATCGCCGGCGGCACGAACGATCACCAGGCTGATATCGCGGGGAGCGCATCCGATGACCGAGTGGCGGGACCGAAAACGATACACGGAAGTACTCGCCAAACGCATGGCCCATGTCGAGAGCGGCGAGGGCGATCCGGTCCTGTTCCTGCACGGCAACCCGACCTCGTCCTATCTCTGGCGCGAGGTGATGGCGGCGATGGCGGGCGCCGGGCGGCTGCTCGCCCCGGACCTGATCGGCATGGGCGACAGCGACAAACTGGACGACCCGGGGCCGGACTCCTACCGGTTCGTCGAGCACCGCGATTACCTCGACGCCTGGATCGACGCGGTTGTTCCCGAGGGCCGGATCACCCTGGTGATCCATGACTGGGGTTCGGCGCTCGGCTTCCACTGGGCCGAGCACAATCGTGAGCGGGTGCGGGCCATCGCCTACATGGAGGCGATCGTGCGGCCGATTTCGTGGGACGAATGGCCCGAACGGATCCGGGCACTGTTCCAGGCCATGCGCTCGGAAGCCGGGGAGGCGATGATCCTGGAGAAGAATATCTTCGTCGAGCGCATCCTGCCGGGCTCGATCCTGCGCAAGCTGAGCGAGGCCGAGATGGCGGAATACCGCCGGCCGTTCCTGAACCCCGGCGAAGACCGCCGGCCGACGCTGACCTGGCCGCGCCAGATTCCGCTGGACGGCGAGCCGGCCGATGTGGCGGAGATCGTCGCGGGCTATTGTGAATGGCTGACCGGGTCGAACATTCCGAAGCTGTTCGTCAATGCCGAACCGGGGGCGATCCTGACCGGCCCGATGCGCGAGACCGCGCGCGGATTTGCCAAGCAGACCGAGGTGACAGTGCGGGGGAGCCATTTCATTCAGGAAGATTCGGGGCAGGAGATCGGCAGAGAGATCATGCAGTGGATTAAGACTCTCGCATAATCATCTATTATTAATTGGTTTCATCAAGTTCACTAATTTGAGAATGGAATCCGATTTGCTATTCCCTGGCATTCTCTTTTCTAACATAATATTCATTATGCGCTTTATCAAGGTAGCCAGATAAGCCCCTTTTGGCTCGAAATTGCGATGGAGCCCGATTGCTTCACCCCGCCCCGCCGTGGCCTGCGCACCACCGCAGCACGCAATCGCGGTTACCTCTCGCGAGAGATTCCCGCCCTCGCGGGAATGACGGTGGGAACGGGAATGACGGTGGGAACCGGAAGCGAAAGAGACGGCCAAGCGAGAGAAAAAGAGCCGCCTGCCCGTTCGGGCAAGCGGCTCAGTGGCGTTCCAGAGGGATCGGGACAACCTGGATCCGGCAAGGTGGGGTTCCGGATCGCGTGGGTATTGCCGAGAGACAGCGGCAACGGGAGATCATCGGGGGCAGCCGAGGATCAGGGGTTTCCCGCCCTGGGACGCAGGCGAACGGGTAAGCAAACGACCGGAGAGGTAAGCAACTGGAGGGTTCAGAGGAACGCCGGCAAGGTGAACCCGGCGAAGATCAGGACGCAGATGCCGGCAAAGCCGAGCGCATCGGTCAGCGCCTCACGGGGCGCCTCGGCGGCGAATTTGCGGGCTTTCAGGAGCATGGCCATTCTGGACCTCCGATGGGTTTCATCTCGTTATGTTTGTCCTATGTTCTATTAAAGTTCTCATAAAATCAAGAACAAATTAAGAACATGCCTTCCGACCGTCTCTCAGCCGCTTTTCATCATCACCACGGAGGCGTCGCGCTCCATCAGATAAAGCAGCGTTCTCAGGGCCTTGCCCCGCGCGGAAGTCAGCTCCGGGTCGCGCGCCATGACCAGCCTGGCGTCGTCGCGCGCCATGCTCATCAGACCCGCGTCGCTGTCGAGGGTGGCGATTCGGAACCGCGGCAGGCCCGATTGCGCCGTCCCCAGCACGTCCCCTGCCCCGCGCAGGCGCAAATCCTCCTCGGCGATGCGGAATCCGTCTTGCGTTTCGCGCATGATGTCGAGGCGCGCCCGCGCGGTCTCGCCCAGGGGCGGCGCGTAGAGCAGCAGGCAGAACGACTGCCCGGCCCCGCGCCCAACCCGGCCGCGAAGCTGGTGAAGCTGCGCAAGACCGAAGCTCTCGGCCTGCTCGATCACCATGATGGTGGCCTCGGCCACGTCGACGCCGACCTCGATCACGGTGGTGGCGACCAGCACCCGGCGCGCGCCGGCCTGGAACGCGGCCATCGCGGCGTCCTTTTCCTCCGGCGCCATCTGGCCGTGGACCAGGGCCACGTTGTCGGCCCCCAGCGCCGCCACCAGCGCCCGGTGGCGCTCCTCGGCGGCGACCAGCGGGACGGCGTCGCTTTCCTCGACCAGCGGGCAGACCCAGTAGGCGCGCTGGCCCGCCTCGATGGCGGCCCGCAGGCGCCCGACGACCTCGTCGTAGCGTTCCATCGAGACCAGCCGGGTCTCGACCGGCTGGCGTCCGGGCGGCTTCTCGTCCAGCACCGAGATGTCGAGGTCGCCGTAACCCGCCAGCGCCAGGGTGCGCGGGATCGGGGTGGCCGTCATCACCAGCACATCCGCGCCGCGCGGCGCCTTGGCGGTCAGTTCCATGCGCTGGCGCACACCGAAGCGGTGCTGCTCGTCGATCACCGCGAGGCGCAGGTCGTGGAATGCGACCCCCTGCTGGAACAGCGCATGGGTGCCGATCACGATCCGGGCCGAGCCGTCGGCGATGGCGGCCAGCTTGGCGGCGCGCGCGGCCCCCTTGTCGCGCCCGGTCAGCACCACCATCTCGACCCCGATCTCCTCGCAGATGCGGGCGATCCCGGCGCCGTGCTGGCGCGCCAGGATCTCGGTCGGGGCCATCAGGGCGCCCTGCCCGCCAGCCTCGGCGGCGACCAGCATGCCCATCAGCGCGACCCAGGTCTTGCCCGAGCCGACATCGCCCTGGAGCAATCGCATCATCCGCTCCGGCGCGCCCATGTCCTCGACGATCTCGCCGATGACCCGGTGCTGCGCCGCGGTCGGCTGGTAGCCGAAGGCCGCCACCGCACCGGCCCGCAGCGCCCCGTCGCCGACGCTCGCCTGGCCCTTGCCGCGCCGCATCCGGGCGCGCGCGATCTGGAGTGCCAACTGGTGCGACAGCAGCTCGTCATAGGCCAGCCGCTGGCGCGGCGGCGCGCCGTAGCTCAGGGATTTCAGCGCCTCGGGCCGGTGCACCGCCTTCAGCGCCTCGGCCCAGCCGGGCCAGCCGTGCCTGGCCATCAGCGCCGGGTCGAGCCATTCGGACAGGTCCGGCAGTTTCAGCAGCGCCCCGGCCATCGCCCGGGCGATGGCCCGCTGGCCCAGCCCCTGGGTCAGCGGGTAGACCGGCTCGAACGGGTCGAGGTGCTGAGCCTCCTCCTCGGTAACGATGAGGTCGGGATGCGGCATCTGCAAGCGGCCGTCGTAGCTCTCGATCCGGCCCGAGATGACCCGGATCTCGCCCGGCGGCAGGGCGCGCAGCACCCAGTCGCCCTTGGCGTGGAAAAACACCAACTCAAGGTAGACCCCACCGCCCTGGACATGCACCCGATAGGGCCGGCCCCGGGTACGCGGCGGGTAGTGCTCGCCCACCGTCACCGCCACCGTCACCACCTGCCCCGGATCGATCCCGACCAGGCTGTCGCGCAGCCGCCGGTCGACCAGCCCGCCGGGCAACAGGAACAGCAGGTCGACCAGCCGGGTCACCCCCAGCTTGGCGTATTGCTGGACGGATTTCGGCCCCACACCGGGCAGGCCGGCGATCTCGGCGAACAGGGGGAACAGGATTTCGGGCCGCGACATGCGCCCAAGGATGCGATGAACAGCGGCCCGGTTCAACCGCCGATCAGCGCCAGCCAGCCGTCTTCGTCGAGGGTCTCGATGCCGAGTTCCAGCGCCTTCTTCAGCTTCGAGCCCGCCCCCGGTCCGGCGACCACCAGGTCGGTGCGCGCCGAGACCGAACCCGACACCCTGGCCCCCAGCGCCTCGGCCTGCGCCTTGGCCTCGGCCCGGCTGACCTTCTCCAGGGTGCCGGTGAAAACCACGGTCTTGCCGGCGACCGGGCTGCCATCGGTCTTCGGCGCTTCGGCGTCCTCGGGCCGGACATGGGCCAGCAGGCGCGCCACCGCGCCCTGGTTGTGGGCGTCGGCGAAGAAGGCGATCACGGCATCGGCCAGCACCGCGCCGACGCCGTCGATGGCGATGATCCGGTCGCGGGTCTCCGCGTCGCTGGCGGCGGCTGTCATCGCCTCGGCGAAGGCGGACCAACCGAGGTAATGGCGCGCGAACATTCGCGCCGTGGTCTCGCCGACATGGCGGATGCCGAGGGCGAAGATGAAGCGGGCAAGCCTCACCGAGCGGCGCTCGGCGATGGCGCCAAACAGGTTCTCGACCGATTTCGCGTTGGTCGGGCGGCCCTTGTCGTCGCGCCGGTAGAGGTCGATCTCGCCCAGCCCCTGGCGCGCCTCGAGGGTGAAGATGTCGGCCGGCTCGGCGATCAGGCCGCCGGCGCTGAAGCTCTCGACCTGCTTGGCGCCCAGGCCCTCGATGTCGAAGGCGGTGCGGCTGACGAAATGCTTGAGGCGCTCGACCGCCTGCGCCGGGCAGGTCAGGCCGCCGGTGCAGCGGCGCGCCACCTCGCCCTCCTCGCGGATCGCGGGGCTTTTGCAGATCGGGCATTGGTGGGGAAATTCATAGGGTTGCGAATCGGCAGGGCGGCGCGCCAGGTCCACGTCCAGCACCTTGGGGATGACGTCCCCGGCGCGGTATATCTCCACCGTGTCGCCGATTCGCAGATCCCTGCCCTGGCGGATCGGCTCACCGCCGCTGCCCCGCCCGGCAATGTAATCCTCGTTGTGCAGGGTCGCGTTCGAGACCACCACGCCGCCCACCGTCACCGGCGCCAGGCGCGCCACCGGCGACATCGCCCCGGTGCGCCCGACCTGGATGTCGATGCCCTCAAGCACCGTGAACGCCGTCAGGGGCGGAAACTTGTGGGCGATGGCCCAGCGCGGCTCGCGGGCGCGAAACCCCAGCCGCTGTTGCCAGTCGAGCCGGTCGACCTTGTAGACCACGCCGTCGATGTCGTAGCCGAGCGCGGCCCGGTCCTCCCCGATACGGTGGTAATGCTCCAGCATCTCGGCGACCGAGGCGCAGCGGCGCAGCAGCGGGTTGACCTTGAAGCCCCAGCGCCCCAGCTCCGCGATGACGCCGGATTGGGTATCGGCGGGCAGGCTGGAAACCTCGCCCCAGGCATAGGCGAAGAACCGCAGCGGGCGGGCGGCGGTGATGCTGGCGTCGAGCTGGCGCAGCGACCCGGCGGCGGCGTTGCGCGGGTTGGCGAAGAGCTTGGCGCCGCTGGCCTCCTGGGCCGCGTTCAGGGCGGCGAAATCCGCGTGGTGCATGTAGACCTCGCCGCGGACCTCGAACACCTCCGGCGCGTCGCCGGTCAGGCGCTCCGGGATATCGCCGATGGCGCGGGCGTTGGCGGTGACGTTCTCGCCCTCCGAGCCGTCGCCGCGGGTCGCCGCCTCGACCAGGACGCCGGTTTCGTAGCGGAGCGACAATGAAACTCCGTCGATCTTCGGTTCGGATGTAAATTCAATATCTTCCGTGGATAACTTAAGGAACCGCCCTACCCTTTCGATGAAATCTCCGACATCCTCGTCGGTGAACGCGTTGCCCAGCGACAGCATCGCCACCCGGTGGCGCACCTTGCCAAAGCCCTCGGCGGGGGCGGCGCCGACCCGACGGGTCGGGCTCTCGGGCGCTGCCAGGTCGGGAAACGCCACCTCCAGTTCGATCAGGCGGCGCTTCAGGGCGTCGTAGTCGGCGTCCGGAATTTCCGGCGCATCGTCCCGGTGATAGGCGCGATCGTGGGCCGCGACCGCCGCCATCAGGCGGGCGATCTCGGCCCCGGCTCGCTTTTTATCTCCCGCGCCGTCCCCGGTCATCGGCCCCTCGGTCAGGTTGTCGGGCGGAACTTGTTCCGCCGTCGCCTCGGCACACAAGAACGGGCGGAACGAGTTCCACCCTACGGCGTTGCTACCGGTGTCAGAATTCGTCCTCCGCCAGCGCCTCGGCGCGGCTCTTGCCGGCGACCTGCTGCGCCAGCGCCGCGCTCATGAAGGCGTCGAGGTCGCCGTCGAGCACCCCTTGCGAGTCCGAGGTCTCGACCCCGGTCCGCAGGTCTTTCACCAACTGATACGGGTGCAAAAAGTAGGAGCGGATCTGGTGCCCCCAGCCGATATCCGAC
>JACZTQ010000025.1 GCA_022573605.1 Pseudomonadota bacterium
GTCATTGGCCCGGTCATCGGCGTCATCGCGCACATCATCGCGCCGGTGGCCCTCCAGCCGCCGCGCCTCCAGCACCTCCCGCGCCTGCCGAAGCGAGCGCACGGGTTTGGCCTCGCCGTGGCGGGCGGCGTTGGCGTCCGCCTCGGTCCGCGCTTCCTCCCGCGCTCTCACCTTGCGCGCGCGGCGCAGGTTGACGGGCTTGGCGCTCACTTCGGCCCCAGCATGTCGCCGGGCCGCACCACCCGGTCGAAGGTCTCCGCGTCGCAGAACCCGAGGCGGATCGCCTCCTCCTTCAGCGTGGTGCCGTTCTGGTGCGCGGTCTTGGCCACCTTGGCGGCGTTGTCGTAGCCGATCTCGGGGGCCAGGGCGGTGACCAGCATCAGGCTCTCCCACATCAGCTTCGAGATGCGCGCCTCGTCGGCCTCGATGCCGGCGACGCAGTTGTCGGCAAACGCCACCGCCGCGTCGCCGAGGAGCTGCATCGACTGCAACAGGTTGTAGATCATCATCGGCTTGTAGACGTTGAGCTCGAAATGGCCCTGCGAGCCGGCGAAACCCACCGCCGCGTCGTTGCCGAAGACATGGGCGCAGACCTGGGTCAGCGCCTCGCACTGGGTCGGGTTGACCTTGCCCGGCATGATCGACGAGCCGGGCTCGTTTGAAGGCAGGATCAGCTCGCCCAGCCCGCAGCGCGGGCCGGAGCCGAGAAAACGGATGTCGTTGGCGATCTTGAACAGGCTTGCCGCCACCGTCCTGACCGCGCCCGAGATCTCGACCACGGCGTCGTGGGCGGCCAGGGCCTCGAACTTGTTCGGCGCGGTGACGAAGGGCAGCCCGGTGATGGCGGCGATCCTCTCCGCCACGGCCTCGGCAAAACCGATGCGGGTGTTCAGCCCGGTGCCGACCGCGGTGCCGCCCTGGGCCAGCGCGTAGATGTTGGGCAGCGCGCTCTCGACCCGGCGGATGCCCTGCTCGACCTGGAAAGCATAGCCGCCGAATTCCTGGCCCAGGGTCAGGGGCGTGGCGTCCTGGGTGTGGGTGCGGCCGATCTTGACGATGTCCTTGAAGGCGGCGGCCTTGGCGGCCAGTTCCGCGTGCAGCCTTTTCAGCCCCGGGATCAGGACCCCGGTCGCGGTCGTCGCCGCGGCGATGTGCATCGCGGTCGGGAAGGTGTCGTTCGACGACTGCGACAGGTTCACATGGTCGTTCGGATGCACCGGCGTCTTCGAGCCGATCACGCCCCCCAGAAGCTCGATGGCGCGGTTGGCGATGACCTCGTTGGCGTTCATGTTCGACTGGGTGCCCGAGCCGGTCTGCCAGACCACCAGCGGGAAGTTGTCGTCGAGCTTGCCGTCGGCGACCTCGCCCGCCGCCTCGGCGATGGCCTCGCCCAGGGCCGCGTCGAGCCCGCCCATCGCCATGTTGACCCGGGCCGCCGCCTGCTTGATCACCCCGAGCGCCCGCACCAGCGCCACCGGCAGCCGCTCCCAGCCGATCGGGAAGTTGATCAGCGAGCGCTGGGTCTGCGCCCCCCAGTACTTGTTGCCGGGCACCTCGAGCGGGCCAAAGCTGTCGGTCTCGGTCCGGGTGGCGGTCATGGTGCTCTCCATCGCTGGCATACCCCGCGCGAGCTATAGCGCCCGGCAGGGGCGCTTGCCAATGGCGGATGGCGCGTAGGGTGGGTCGTTTCGACCCACCGTCGATGGCGGCAATCTCAAACACGGTGGGTCGAAACGACCCACCCTACGGCCTTCTAACGCCGCAGTCAGGGCCGGTCAGGTCTTGCGGAAGAGATCCAGGTCGACCACGTCGGCCGAGGAGCGCGGCTTGTCGCCGCCGGGTCCGTCCGGAGACCCCCCCGGCGGCTCGTCGTCGGGGGTCTCGCCGTCCTCGATGGCCTTGATGTCCTCGAGGTTGAGCACCATCTCGTCGCTCTCGCGATCGTCGAATTTCAGCCCGAACTTGGCCGAGGGGTCGATGAAGGTCTTGACCGCCTCGAACGGGATCACCAGCGTCTCCGGCCGGTTGGAGAAATTCAGCGTCACCCGGAAGCGGTCGTCCATCACCGCGAGGTCCTCGAACCACTCCTGCAGCACGATCATCATCTCGTTGGGATAGCGTTCGCGCAGCCAGTCGGCGATATCGACGCCGGGGTGGTCGGGCTCGAAGGTGATGTAGAAATAATGCGCCCCCGGCAGGCCGTGGCTGGCGACATGGCCCAGCACCTCGGCCATGACCCCGCGCATGGCCTTTTCCATGTAGCGCCCGTAGTTGAGCGTGTCGCTACCCGTCATTGCCTGATGTTCCCTTGGTCTTTCGCGGACCATAGCCGATTTTCGCGGGCAGGGAAGGGGTTGTCGGCATCGAGCGACAACTTCGGGGAGTTAAGTGCAGGCTTCTGTTGCCAGGTGCCTGCGGACCCCGCCCGAAGCGGCTAAGCTTCAGGAGTTAGGTTTCGGTTTGCTCGCCGCATTACGCAGCGAGGGCCACCGGAGCACGGTTGTCATTGGCAACTGTACTTTTCGGGCCGATAACGGTGGCGCCCAGCCGAGCAAAAGCTAACACCTTTAGACGTCCGTCGATCCTGTTTCGGCCCCGCTTCCCGCCAACGCCGGGAGATCTGGTGGAGCCGCCGGGTACCGCCCCCGGGTCCGGTCCGTGTATTACGTGCGCGTTTATCGCCATAGTCCCCGAGGGAACCCCCCACATATAGGCGAAAGCGGCGGGATTCGGAAGGGGAGAGGTTTCTTTGCCAAGTTGCGCGCGGCGTGGCTCAACCGGACCCCGGGCCTTGCCGGGTCTGCCCAATGGCTCGCCGCGGCGCCCCGCGGCCTTGTCACGACCCTCTCCCCCGACCCCTCTCCCAGAGGGAGAGGGGGGCGAAATCGGCGGCGGCGGCGCTTCTCTCCCTCCCTATGGGAGGGGGGTGGGGGAGGGCCGTGTCGCCGACGGGTCTTTGGCGGAGGGGGCAGGGCGAACCCACCCGGCCCCACCTCCCCACCCTCCGACAGGATCAGCGGCTGGTCGATCTCGCGCAGCAGCTTGCGCAGGATGGCGCGGGGGTAGTCGGCGAAATCGGCGGCGATCTCGACGAAAGCCCCCGGCCCGGCGATCACCTGGGCCCGGTAATGCGCCACCGGGTCCGGCTCGGCGCCGCGGATCACCAGGCCGTTGATGGTGTAGCCCCGTGCCGCCAGCGCGCCGGAGACCATCGACGGCGCCCGGCCCTCGTTCGAGACCCCGTCGCCGGAGATATCGATCACCCGGCGCTTGCAGGTCTCGGGCGCGCTGGCGCTGACCTCGGCGGCATGGACCAGCGCCTCGCCGACGGCGGTGGAGAAATTGCGCCAGGCCCGCCCGGCGCCGCGCGCCTCGGCGGCGAAGCGCGCCATCGAGGGGGCGTCGCTCAGCCGGTGCCAGCCGGTCATCCGGCGGTGCCGGGTCGATCCGGACCAATGGGTCATGGTGACCAGCACGCCGCCCTCGATGCCGCCGATCGCGGCGACCAGCGAGGGGTTCTCGAAGGCGTCCGCCAGCCCGTTGGTCTGCAAGGTGAATTCACTCGAGTCGATGCTGCCCGACACATCGACGGCCAGGATCAGTTCCAGCGCGCAGGCCGCCGCCGCCGCCGGGGCCGGCAGCAGGGCGAGGGAAAGCGCGGCGGCGCACGCCCCGCCTCCCATTGGGCGTCTCACCGGGCCGCTCCCAGAATCATCTCCTGATCGATCTCGCGCAGCAGCTTGTCGATCATCACCGGCGGGTAGTCGTAGAAATCGCGCGCCAGCGCCACGAAGGCGTCCGGCCCCTGGATCACGTGGTCGCGGTAGTAGATCGCCGGGTCGGGATAGGCGCCCTGCACCACCAGCCCGTTGATGGTGATGCCGTCGAGTTTGCCCTGGGCCCGGAAATACTCCGGCCCGACCCCGTCGTTGTTCTCGCCGTCGCCCGAGATGTCGATCACCCGGCGCCCGCAGGGCGGCGCCCGGGCGAACAGACTGGCGCCGTATTCCACCGCCTTGCCGAGCGAGGTGGTCAGGTCGGTATAGGGCCGCCGGTGCGCCGCCAGGATGGCGGCGAAATCGAGAATCACCGCCTCGCTGTCGAGCATCGTCCAGGGGATCACCACATCCTGCTGGTTGTAGCCGGACCATTCGTAGACGATCGCGGCGATCGCCGCCCCCGGCGGGGTCAGGATCGCCTCGATCACTTCGGGGGTGCGAAAGGCCCGGGCCAGACCCTGAAGCTGGATCCTGTATTCGCGCTGGTTGACGCTCGACGAGATGTCGAGCGCCAGCACCAGCGCCAGCTTGCAGCCCGCGGCCCGCCCGCTCCCGGGCTGGAGGGCCAGCACAACGGCGGCGGCGAGGGCGAGCAGACGGGGTCGCCAGCGGGTCATCTCAGCGCGCCGCGATTTGCGGGGCCAGCTCGCGCAACAGCTTGCGCTTGATCGCGGCGGCGTAGTCGGCGAAATTCTCGGTGGTCTCGAGGAAGGCGCCGTCGCCGCGCACCACGTTGCGCAGATAGTACTCCACCGGGTCGGGCCAGGCGCCCTTGATCACCAGCCCGTTCACCGTCACCCCGTTGGCGGCCAGCGCCTCGGCCATCGGGCGCGCCTGGCGGCCCCGGTTGCTGGCGCCGTCGCCGGAGATATCGATCACCCGGCGGGCGCAGCGGCGCGGATTGGTGGCGCTGAGCAGGTTGGCGTGGAACAGCGCCTCGCCGATGGCGGTATAGGAGGCGAAGAAGACGCGGTCCTGGCGCTCGATCGCGGCGGCGAAGGCGCGGGCGCTGGCGGCGTCTGTCAGGTAGGTCCAGGGCACCGGCTGCGCCTGGGCGTCCATGCCGCTCCACTGGGTCACCGTCGCCATCACCCCGCCGGGGGTCCAGGTGATCGCCTCGCCGATCTCGGGATCGCGGAAGGCCAGCGCCAGCCCGTTCATCTGAAGGTCGTATTCGGCCTCGACCACCGAGCGCGACACGTCCATCGCCAGCACCAGCTCGAGCCCGCATTCCGCGGCCCGCGCCGGGATGGCGAGCATCAGCGCCGCCGCCGCCAGCAGGGCCGCGCCGCTGGAGTGGCGCCGCCCCGGCGCCGGCCCGTCACCGCTTCGCATTGCCGCCTCCTCCGTGCCTGTTTCGCGATTCCGTATCGGGCCCGCGTCGGGCCCGTCTCCGGCCCGTTTCCGGTGCGCCGCCTTCACCAGCTTCCGGTGTTCGGCATGCTGGCCCAGGGCTCCCGCGGTGGCAGCGAGCCCTCGGCCTGCAACAGTTCGATCGAGATCCCGTCCGGCGAGACCACGAAGGCCATGCGCCCGTCGCGCGGTGGGCGGTTGATGGTGACCCCGGCATCCATCAGCTTCTGGCACATCTCGTAGATGTTCTCGACCCCGTAGGCGAGGTGGCCAAAGTTGCGCCCGCCGGCGTAGTCTTCGTCCGAGCCCCAGTTGTGGGTCAGCTCGATCGGCGCGTCGGGCTGGCCGGGAGGGGCGAGGAACACCAGGGTGAACTTCCCGGCCTCGTTGTCGACCCGGCGGATCTCCTCGAGCCCGAGAAGGCCGCAATAGAACCGCTTCGATTCGTCGATGTTCCGGACCCGGACCATTGTGTGCAGATATTTCGTCTTCATGTTGCGTTCCCTCGGGGTTTCGATACAAGATGTAGATATAACGACTCGCCCATCGAGAGGAATGATATGTCGTTGACGCCGGAACAACAGGCCCAAATCGAAGCCCAGCGCGCCGGGCGCCGGGAAACCCGCCGGGTGGTCGCCGAGGGGCTGGAGGATCGCCTCTACCAGGCGGTGCCGGTGCTCGACCACGGCTTCGTGCGGGTGGTCGACTACATGGGCGACGACTCGGCCATCGTGCAGGCCGCAAGGGTGAGCTACGGCCAGGGCACCAGGCACGCCCGCGACGATGCCGGGCTGATCCGTTACCTGATGCGTCACTGGCACTCGACCCCGTTCGAGATGTGCGAGATCAAGTTCCACGTCAAGCTGCCGGTGTTCGTGGCGCGCCAGTGGATCCGCCACCGCACCGCCAACGTGAACGAATACTCGGCCCGCTACTCGATCCTCGACCGCGAATTCTACATCCCGGCGCCCGAGGACCTGGCGGCGCAGTCGACGGTGAGCAGTCAGGGGCGGGGCGCGGTGCTGGAAGGGGCCGAGGCGCAACGGGTGCTGGAGACCCTGAAAGCCGATTCGACGCAGGCCTACGACCATTACCAGGACATGCTCGGCACGGACGGCCAGCAGGGGCTGGCGCGCGAATTGGCGCGGATGAACCTGCCGATGAACATCTACACCCAGTGGTACTGGAAGATCGACCTGCACAACCTGATGCATTTCCTGCGGCTGCGGGCCGACGCCCATGCCCAATACGAGATCCGGGTCTACGCCGAGGCGATCTGCGAGTTGGTGGCGGCCTGGGTGCCGGCGACCTGGCAGGCGTTCGAGGACTACCGCCTGAACGCGGCCCAGTTCTCCGGCCCGGCGCTGGCGGTGCTGCGCCGGATGCTGGCGGGCGAGGCGGTGACCCAGGAGACCTCCGGCCTGCCGAAGGGCGAGTGGCGCGAGTTCGAGGCGATGCTGAAGGGGTAATTGATGTCTCGGGAGCACCATTGGTGGCCAGTCGCGTTACAACGCTATTGGGCGAACAGGGCTGGCGAAGTGTCCTGGATTGATCCGTCCGGGCAGATTACGCGGAAGAAAGTTCAGAATCGTAACATTGCAAAAAAAGCTCGAGGGCATACGTATCTCAAAGGAAATGTTTTTGAGTATTGCTTTGAACCGGACTTTTCCGATGCAGATAATTCTATTCATGAAGTTATGGCGCGCTTGCGCGATCTAAAACCGCTGAGTTGGGCGACATCCGAAATTTTTACGTTGTTGAGAGCATCTTTTAATAATAATCTGAATTTATCAAGTTTATCAAAATTCTATACATTAAATAAGAAGACGCATAGACAGTTACTGGTTTTGATATTCTCCCTTCTACTAAGGAGTCCGGCATGTCGAGATAAATTCGAGAACTACCCAGCTATTTTTGGATTGCCTAAGAATGATGATATTGGAAAGATAAACATGTCACAATCTTATAAAACTGTGTGTGAACTTGTTGAGAGATCAAGATTATCAAATCAGTTCTTTGTTATTATTCGATCTCCATGGAAAGAATTCATTTTCGCTGACGGGTTGCTTGACGGGATCTCTGAGAATTTGTTTGCAAATAGAATAAATGGTCATGCATTAGTTCCTTTATCTCCTGAGATCTGCGTATATTTCTGCGCAACGAGTCGAATGGCTTCGGGCTCGAATGTCGCAACATTTACTGCCGCTCCATGGCAGGTAAACTGGATAAATGATTTGATGCAGATTTATGCTAAGAACCATTTATTCTTTCGGAGTCGCCCTCCAAAACTCACGAAAGAATTTAAACGCAAGCAGTTTCTGCAATTAGAATATCACAGGGATGAGCTGATTGACGAACTTGATAAACTTGCAGGAGTGAGAAGAGGACCAGACTATAGCAATTGGCCGGTGTCTAGTCGGCTGACATAGGCGATAATCCAACTTTGGACGCTTACCGCGACGCGCGTGGCCGCAGTGTTTTTCATTGATCCCGCACATAGCCTGTGGTGAAAGCTCTCGGCGAAACGGACCAGCGGAAACAGGGCGAGCCATGAAAAACGCGGCGATGGTTCTGGGGATCATTGGCGGGGTCGTCGGCATGGTGATCGGCTTCTTCGGCTACGGCTGGACCGAGGTCTCAAGCTGGTTCTCGGACCTGACCAACGGCCTCTCGGAGGAAGCTCTGGGAGAAGTCGAGAACGCCGGCCGGACCCGCCTCGTCGGCCTGTTCGCGCCGATCCTCGCCATCGCCGGGGGCGCGATGTCGCCGGGCCGCCCGCTGACCGGAGCGGTCCTGATGGTGTTGTCGGCGGCCGGCATGTACTGGGGCTTCGGCTTCGGCGTGTTCACCATGTTCCCGATCGCGATGTGCCTGGTGGCGGGCATCATGGGGCTGACCGGCGAGCTGGGGCGCGAGCGCTGAGAGGCAGCGGCGGACAATCATGTCCGCCCTCCTACCATGGCTTTTGCGCCTAAGCGCGCTCCGCCCCCCGCCCCTCCTCCCCGCGAGTCCTGTGCGCCTGTTCCAAAAGCCACTCCGTGTCTTTTGGGCGCGCTCCACCTGCCCACCCCACCTCCCCGCCCAACCACCGATCATGCTCCGGTACCATCGGTGGTTGGGCGGGGAGGTGGGGTGGGCAGGTGGAGCCGAAAATCCGCAAATGCGGATTTTGTCACGGGCAAAGACTCACGGGGTGGGCAGGCGGAGCCGCCAGGGCGCGCAACCGCCCTTGACACGCCGCCTCCCGGTGGGTGGTCTGTGACCCGGCCCCGGCATTTCCCGGGCCGTCCCGACCGCAGCCGGAGAACCGATGTCCCGC
Organism: Pseudomonadota bacterium; assembly: GCA_022573605.1. GTDB lineage: Bacteria > Pseudomonadota > Alphaproteobacteria > Rhodobacterales > Rhodobacteraceae > Thermohalobaculum. Next base: position 8,452 of record JACZTQ010000025.1, read on the forward strand.
GATATCCCCCTGATCACCTTGCTGGCGGCGGTCACCGCGATCGGGCCGTTCGCCTTGCAGGCGCTGTCGCCGGCCCTGCCGGCGCTGGCGGCGGATTTCAAGGTTCCGGCGGCGGTGGCGCAGTTGATGCTGTCGCTGTCGCTGGTGGCGATGGCGGTCTCGACGCTGGTCTGGGGGCCGGTGTCCGACCGGCTCGGGCGCCGCCCGGTGATGGTGGCGGGGCTGGTGCTGGCCGGCTTCGGCTCGGCGCTGGCGGCGCTGGCGCCGGAGCTGTGGATCGCCATCCTGGGGCGGCTGATGCAGGCCGGCGGCGCCGTGGCCGGGCTGGTGCTGGCCCGGGCCGTGGCCCAGGATCTCTACGGCAAGGACCGCTCGGCGGCCGTGATCGGCCAGATCACCGCCGCCATGGTGGTGGCGCCGATGGTGGCCCCGGCGCTCTCGGGCCTGATCGTCGAGAGCGTCGGCTGGCGCGGCATCTTCGCCCTGGTCGCGGCCGGCGCGTTCGGGCTGGCCGTCTGGGTCCGCGCCAAGCTGCCGGAGACCGCGCCGCGCGGACCGCGCGAGCACCCCCTGGCGACCCTGCGCGCGTTCGCCGAGATCGGCCGGCGCAAGGCGTTCTGGGCCCATGCCTGGTTCGGCGCCTTCTCGCTGGCGGGATTTCTGTTCTTCGTCGGCGCGGCGCCCTACGTGATGGAGCAGGCCTATGGCGCCCGGCCCAGCGTCTACGGGTTTTTCTTCATGCCGCTGGCCGCGACCTACATGCTCGCCAACATGGCCTGCGGCCGGATGACCAGCCGCTTCGGCGGCCGCCGGATGATCATCTTCGGCGGCAGTTGCACCATCGTCGCCATGGGCGTCGGTCTGGTGGTGATGAGCCTCGGCGTGGTCAACCCGCTGGCGCTGATGGTGCCGGCCTTCTTCCACTCGGTCGGGGCCGGTCTGTCGGTGCCCAATGCGATCGCCGGGGCGGTCGGCGCGGCGCCGGAGCGGGCCGGGGCGGCCTCGGGCCTGCTCGGCTTCATCCAGTTCCTCACCGCCGCGGTGACGACCCAGATCGCCGGCTTCCTGCCGCACGACATCGCCGCCCCGACCCTGGCCGGCATGGCGGTGCTGTCGGCCATCGGGCTGGCCGGCTTTCTGGCGCTGGAGCGCGGCGTCGCGGCCAGGCCGGAGGTGCGGGGCTGAAGGTATCTGAAGCGTTTTGCGGCCGGCCGGACTCACGCTTCATTAACCATAAATCACTTGTTTTCGATTTCTGTTACTTTTCAATAAGTTAGTTAAGCGTGCAAGTTGCACACGCCCCGCCGCCGATCAAATACTCTGCAAAATGCCCTATCCCCCCGGCCCCTCGCCGGTCAGCGCTCGCAGCACCCGCCGGCAGGCCTCACCGGTCGCGCCGCTCGGGTCCAGCGCTTGCGTCCAGCCGCTGATCGAGATGGCGCGGATCTCGGCCCGCGCGGCCAGCGCGGCGCAGGCCTGCGCCGTCTCGGCCACGCCGGGGCCGCCCGGGACCGGGTAGTTGAAGCCCGGCGCCTCGGCGGCGTCGAGCACGTCGAGGTCGATATGGACGTGGACCGGGCCGTCGAACGTCAACGTGGCGAGATCGGCCACCTCGGCCCGGTTGACCCGGCTGGCGTCGAGCGCCGCGCGCTCGAGCGGATCGAGGTCGCGCCCGTCGATCAGCCAGACCCGCTCTTCCGCCAGCGGCGCCAGCCCGACCGCCTGGCACATCCATTGCGGCCCGCGCCCGACCATCATCGCCAGCGGCATGCCGCCGAGGAATTGCGACGGGCTGGTCTCGGGGGTGTTGAAGTCGCCATGGGCGTCGATCCAGACCAGCGCCGGCTCGATCCCGGCGGCCCGCAGCCCGGCCAGCACCGGAACCGCGGCGCAACAATCCCCGGCCAGCGAGACCGGCCGCGCGCCGGCGCGCAGGGTCTCCTCGACGAAATCGGCGATCGGCCGGTAGAGCCGGGCCATGGTGCCGGGTGAGCGGTCGGCGATCCCGTCGGGCGCGTTCGTCGCCGCCCCGTCGGGCGCGGCACTGAACAGCGCCGGTTCGGGGTGCTCGAAATAGAACGGGGTGACCTGCCAGCGCGATGTCATGGCGCCAGCCTGTCACGGCGCCGCCGGCGGATCAATCCGTCCCACTCTGTCGGTTTGGATCTGGCGAGAACCTCGCCGGCGATGCCGCCTCGACCTTGCAGATATTCGCGCCATCCGCCGTTGGCGCCGCCAGGCGGCGCGACGCGCGTTCGAAGCCGGGTCCGATATCGTCTATATCTATGCCACCCATGGTTAGACCAAGGATCGCCGATAAGGACCCATGGAGACGGCTGGCCAAGGTTTTCGGCCAGGCGCGCGGGCGGCGGCGAAGATCGCGGCAGGTTGACCAGCCGGCTTCGGCTGGCGCCTGAATTGATCGGGGAAACACTGGAAACCGTCGCCGGGAAGGCCGTGGTCACGCGCGCTCCGCCGCCCACAGGCACAGCATGTTCAGCGCCATGGTCGCTCCCGCCAGCGCCGTGACATCGCCCACGTCATAGGCGGGCGAGACCTCGACCAGGTCCATGCCGACGATATTCAGCCCGCGCAGCCCGCAGAGAATCCGCTCCGCCGTGTTGGTCGAGGGGCCGCCGCAGACCGGGGTTCCGGTGCCGGGCGCATAGGCCGGGTCGAGAAAATCGATGTCGAAAGTCAGGTAAGCCGGGCCTTCACCCACGACCTGGCGCATCCGCGCCGCCACCTCGGCGGGGGCATGGTCGGCGACGAAATCCGCATCAAGGATGGTGATCCCGTGGCTCTCCGGATTGCCCGAGCGGATGCCCACCTGCACCGAGCGCGCCGGATCGACGATGCCCTCGCGCACGGCGTGGTAGAACATGGTGCCGTGGTCGATGCGCCGATCCTCCTCGCGCCAGGTGTCGGAGTGCGAGTCGAACTGGATCAGCGCCAGTTTCCCGTGTTTCGCCGCATGGGCCTTCAGCAGCGGATAGGTCACGAAGTGGTCGCCGCCGAGGCTCAGCAGTTTGACGCCGGTCTCCAGCAGCCCGGCGGCATGGGCCTCGAGAGATTTCGGAAACTTCTGCGGCTGGCCGAAATCCACCTCGCAGTCGCCCGTATCGACCACATGCAGCCGCGCGAACGGGTCGAAATCCCAGCGCCAGGCACCGCCGGACCAGGCGAGCTGCGCCGAGGCCGCCCGGATCGCCCGCGGCCCGAACCTCGTGCCGGGCCGGTTGGTCACCGCCAGATCGTAGGGGATGCCCAGAACCGCCACGTCGGCCCCCGCCGGGTCCTTGGCATAGCGCCGCCGGAACAGGCTCAGCGCGCCGGCGAACGTGTGCTCCATGCCCATGCCGAACGGGCTGGTCGCGGCGAAGGCGCGATCGATCTTCCAGTCGCTGCTCATTCGATTGTTTCCCCGAGATTAGAGCGACGTCCATTCAAATAGAGTCGCACTCCAGGTTGTCATTGCCGGACTTGATCCGGCAATCCAGGTCTTAAATCAACCGCTCAAGACCTGGATGCCCGTGTCAAGCACGAGCATGACGTGGTTCTGGTTGATCGGAAAAGACTCTACAGCATCTCGTCCTGCACCTGGGCGACGGCGGTATCGAGGATGTCGAACATCTGGTCGATCTGCGCCTCGGTGATGATCAGCGGCGGCGAGAACACGCACATGTTGATCAGCGGGCGCACGATCAGCCCCATCTCGTCGCATTTCGCATCGACCCGCTCGCCGAACTCGATGTCGATGGCCAGGCGGCCCTGCTCCGACATGCCGGGCGCCGCCGCGCCCTCGATGCAACCGATCAGGCCGACGCCGCGGGCGTCGCCGATAATTTCGTGCCTCGCCAGGTCCCGCAACCGCGCCTGGAAATGCGGCGTCACCGCGCGGACATGCTCGAGCAAACCCTCGCGCTCGAAGATCTCGATGTTCTTCAGCGCCGCGGCGCACGAGACCGGGTGGCCGGAATAGGTATAACCATTGGAAAACAGGATGTTTTCATGGCCTTCCGACCTGATGTCCTCGAGCAACCGGTCGGAGACCATCATCGCCCCCAGCGGCAGATAGCCCGAGGTCAGCCCCTTGGCGATGGTGATGATGTCGGGCACGATCCCGAACACCTGCTCCGAGGCGAACCAGTGGCCGAGCCGGCCGAAGGCGGTCACCACCTCGTCGGAGATGTAGAGCACATCGTGTTTGCGGCACACTTCCAGGGTCCGCCGGTGATAGCCGTCCGGCGGCACGATGGCGCCGCCGGAGGCGAGCACCGGCTCGGCGATGAAGGCCGCGACCTGGTCCGGCCCGGCCTCGAGGATCGCATTCTCCAGATCGGCGACCTTGGCCTCGCACCAGGCCTCGACGCTGGTCCCCTCGGGCCGGATATAGGGGTTGACGTTGGGCAGGAGGCGAACCAGCCGGCGCTCGGTATCCATCAGGTTCTTGTCGCGCTCCTTGCCGGAGACGCTGGCGGCGAGATAGGTCGAGCCGTGATAGGCTTTTTCGCGGGCGATGATCAGCTTCTTGTCGGGCCGGCCGCGGGCGTTGTTGTAGAACTGGGCAAAGCGCAGGGCGCTATCGACCGCGGTGGAGCCGCCGGTGGTGAAGAACACCGAGTTCAGGTCGCCCGGCGCCAACTCCGCCAGTTTCCTCGCCAGCACCGCAGACGGCTCCGAGGCGAAGGACCAGGGGCTGTGATAGGCCAGCCGGACCGCCTGCTCGGCGATCGCCTGGCCCATCTCGGTGCGGCCATAACCGATCTGCACGCACCACATTCCACCCGGCCCGTCGATGTAGCGCTTGCCCTGCGGATCGATCAGATAGATGCCCTCGCCGCCGGCCGCGATGGCCCGGTCGGCAGCGCCGCCGCCCATCGACTCCCAGGGGTGGAGGTAGTGTTGGTTGTCCCATTCGCGGATGGTCTCGGGCGGAGTGCCGTTGCCGCGGGTCGGGGCGCTGCCATCGGTCTGGTGAAGCATTCCTCGCTCTGATGTTCCTGCGCGCCGCGCGGTCTCGACCGCAACGCGGACCTCCCTGCCGGCGCGAATTGCTTGAACGATGTCAAGCTAGGCCGGCATTGCCCGCCGGTAAAGGAATTTGTTTGAGCGCTCAAACAAATTTTCGGCTATCGTGGCGGGACCCGGGCGGCATCCGGTCGGCGGTCGAGCATATTCACCTCGAAGTTCCGAGAGGACCAGCGATGGCGGCATCCGACATCTCCGTCCCAACCCGGCCCCGCAAGGAACGCGCCGAGAATGCCGCGAAGCGCCGGCGCCAGATCATCGAGGCGACGATACGCTCGGTGGTCGGCAACGGGCTCGCCGGCACCACGCTGGCCACGGTTTCGGCCGAGGCCGGGCTGTCGCAGGGGGTGGCGGTGTTCTACTTCCACAACAAGCAGACCCTGCTGGGCGAGGTGCTGCGCCACCAGTACGAGATCTACCAGGAAACCTGGCAACGCGCCCTCGCGCAAGCGGGCGGCGAGCCGGTCGATCGCCTGATCGCCCTGGTCCGGGCCGATTTCGACCCCCGGGTCTTCGATGCCCAGTCGCTGGTGATCTGGTACGCCTTCTGGGGCGAGGCCGGCGCCCGCCCGCTCTACGCCCAGATCTCCGGGAAATACGACGCCGCGCGCTTCGTGGCGATTTGCGGCGCCTGCACCGACCTGCTGGCCGGGATCGGTCGCCCGGCCGCCGAGGCGGCGGCGCTGGCGACCGGGATCGACGCGCTGACCGACGGGCTCTGGCTGCGCGCCTACCTGTCGGCCGGAACCATGGACCGGCAAGAGGCGCTGGCGATCACGGCCCGGTTCCTGGCCGCGGCGTTTCCCGAACATGCGGAGGATTTCATCGCCGGCCTGTGCGGCGGCGACTGAGCGGACCTGCGGTATTTTTTCAACGGAGGATGGCATGAGTGACGACCTAAACTATGATGACGAACTGATCGCCTTTCTCGGTGAGCTCTGGGGCGACGGCTACCTGTCGCCGGGCGGACCCGAAGAGGTTGCGCGGGTCCTCGAAGGTATCGATCTCGCCGGCAAGACCGTGCTCGATATCGGCTGCGGTTCGGGTGGCATCACAGTCGATCTGGTGCGCCGCCATGGCGCCGGGCGGGTCATTGGCATCGATGTCGAGGCCGATGTCTGCGTCGCGTCGAGAAAGCGCGTCGAGGCCGCCGGCCTCGGCGACCGGATCGAGATTCGCCAGGTCGAGCCAGGGCCGTTCCCGCTCGACGACGCCAGCCTCGACATCGTCTTCAGCAAGGATTCGATCATCCATGTCCCGGACAAGGAATGGCTGGCGCGCGAGGCCTTCCGGGTGTTGCGTCCCGGCGGCTGGTTCGTCGCCTCGGACTGGCTGATCTCGCACGACGGCGAGCCGTCACCGGAGATGGCGCATTACCTCGAGACCGAGGATATGGGCTTCGTCATGGCCTCGCCGAAGCGCTACCGCAAGGCGCTGGAGGCCGCCGGCTTCACCGATGTGACACTGCTCAACCGCAACCTCTGGTACCGCGATCAGGCCCGCGCCGAGCTTGCCCGCCTCACCGGCCCCGGCCGGGCGGCGTTCATTGAGATCGTCGGTGACGACGAGGCGCTCGAGAGCCATGTCAACAGCTGGAAAACGATGCTGCCTCTGGTCGATTCCGGCGAGCACTGCCCGCACCATTTCCGCGGCCGGAAGCCATGACGCGGCGCGCTCGACCAGCCGCTGCCTGATCCTCGCCGCCGGTATGTCAATGCGCTTCGGTGCGTGCGGCCCGGTCCTATTCAGCGGCACAGGCCGCCGCGAAGCGATCCTGGATCGCCTGAGGTTCTTCCAAGACCGCTCCCGGCCGGGGTTCATGCGCCCGACGCCGTTGCCCGACGCCTCGCAACCGTGATCGGCGAAAATGCCTGCCGCTTCCGACCCGGGCTCGAATGCCACGCCGGAACGATCGAGCAGCTCGATGGCGCCATCGATGATCTGTTGCCTCCTGCCGGTCGCCAGGAGGGCATGGGGGGGCCGTCGCGCCCAAGTGAAGTCCGGAGAGTTTTATACCGGTGATTGAATGTTCACGAGGTATATTCCAGAAACGCTTCTGGTCAAAAGCTGGTGGTGAAAATCCTGATCGTGCAGTGTCATGGCCCCGAAAATCCGGCGATACGTGGCGTATACGAGGGGTGCATCCCGGGTGGCGCGCCAAGGCAGGTGGCGGCCGGAGAGCTTACCCGCTGTCTCCGACCGCCCGCCTGCGCCCCGCCCCAAAGTCTTTCCCACCTGCGCCTCGAGGCGCTTCGGGATCCCAGTGCCGTGTGCCGTGCAACGGCTGAAGGCAGGCAAGATCAGACTAGGCAACGAAACCTGAACACCGGATGACAGGCCCTGTCACCTGCGGTTCAGCATCGGCTTGCTACCTTTCGGTCATCTCCTGCGCCGAATTCGCACTCGGTAATGATCTTGGCCTGGCCCCGGCTCGACTCAGGGTTGCTTGGCAGGCTCGCGGGAACGGAGATCGGGAATCATGCAAGACAGCACCCTGTCATCTCGTGTTAAGGTACGGTTAAGTATGGTGCCGTGTCGGAATGATGGGGGTCCGGTGCTGTTATCAGTGTGTGCAAAATGTACAAACCAGTTGTGAAAAAAGCGGCTTTCGCCGTTGCAGCGCTGCTTTGGACGTCGGTTCCGGCGACTGCCGGTACTTGCACCACCGCGAATCTGTCGTCCTTTTCGCGGCTCGGCCAAGTGGTCGAGGACGCCCGCGCCGAAATCCCCGGAAAGCTGCTGGCCGCCTGGCTGCTGCGCTCGCGCGATGCGGGCACCTGCAAGTTTGTGTTCCGGATCGACCTGCTGCTGCTGGATGGCCGCATCCTGTCGATGAATTTCGATGCCGAGACCCTCGACCCGGTCGAGATCGGCGACGATGGCGGCTGGGTCGATGCCGGCATCACCGGGGTCGGGGGCGAGGCGCCGGGCAACTCGGCGTCGGGGTCGAGCAGCGCTGCCGCCCCCGAAGACGATGACGACGATGACGATGACGACGATGATGACGACGACGACGACGACAGCGACGACAGCGACGATGACGACAGCGACGACACGGACAATAGCGGCAAAGGCAGCTCGAGCAGCGGTAGAGGCAGCAGCGGTAGCGACGACAGCGACGACAGCAGCGGCAGTGGAAGCGGCGGAGACGACAGCAGCGGCAGCGGAAGTGGCGGCGACGACAGCAGCGGCGACGACAGCGGCGGCGACGACAGCAGCGGCAGCGGTAGCGGCGGCGACGACTGAGAACCACGCCGCCGCGATTTTCGAGTTAGGTGGAGCAGGAATCGATGAAGCTGCTGGTGGTGGAAGACAGCGCCGAACTGCGCGGTTCGCTGGTCCGTTCCCTCACCGCCGCCGGATATATCGTCGAGCAGGCCGACAACGGCGAGGACGCCGCCCATCTGGGCAGCACCGGTGAATACGACGCCATCATCCTCGATCTCGGCCTGCCGGTGATCGACGGGCTGACGGTGATGACGGGCTGGCGCGAGGAGGGGGTCGCGACCCCGATCCTGGTGCTGACCGCCCGGGGCAGCTGGCGCGAAAAGGTGCAGGGGCTGCGCTCGGGCGCCGACGACTATCTGACCAAGCCCTTCCGCACCGAGGAATTGCTGGCCCGGATCGAGGCGCTGATCCGCCGCTCGAAGGGCCACGCGGCCACCGTGGTCCGGATCGGCGATCTCGAGATCGACCTGTCGCAGCGGGTGCTGTCGCGTCACGGGGCCGAGATCAGGCTGACCGCGCACGAGTTTCGCACCCTGGCCTATCTGGGCCTGAACAAGGGCCGGGTGGTGTAGCAGTCGGAGCTGACCGAACACCTCTACGATCAGGATTTCGAGCGCGATTCCAACGTCATCGAAGTCACCGTCGCGCGGCTCCGGCGCAAGATCGGCGCGAGCGTGATCGTGACCCGGCGCGGGCATGGCTATCTGGTCCCGGCCGATGATACCGGCTCGGATAACACTGGAGATGGCTGAGCGGCGGCCCTATTCCCTGGCCGCCAGGCTGGCGCTGATCACCGCAATCTGGAGCGCCGCCGCCCTGCTGGTGACCGGGGTGATCCTGGCCGGACTGTTCCGCAGCGATGCCGAGCGCGAGTTCGACGCCCGCATCGAGGCCGACCTGGTCAACCTGGTGCGCGACGCCGCCGGCCGGCCGGCGGGGGAACCGGCGCTGCCGGTGGAGCCGCTGGGGCCGTTGTTTCGCGAGCCCTTCTCGGGCTGGGCCTGGCAGGTCCGCCGGGGTGATGCGATCGTCGCCCAGTCGGGTTCGCTCGGCCCGCTGGTCGGCGGGGTGATGGAGCCGCTGCTGGCGCCCGGGACCAGGCCGGCCGATTTCGTCGCTCCGGGGGGCATCGCGTCGCGCGGCGCGGCGCGGCCGATCCTGCTGGGCGGAGGCTCGGAGCCGCTGATCTTCGCCGTCGCCCGCCCACGCGCCGAGATCGACGCCACCCTGTCCTATTTCTCGACCCTGATGCTCTATTCGCTGGCGGTGTTCGGCGCCGTGATGTTCGCCGCCAGCCTGTTCCTGACCCGGATCATGCTGGCGCCGGTGACCCGGCTCGAAGAGGCGGTGCGGCGCATGCGCGACGGCGAGACCGCGCCGCTCGACGGCCGGTGGCCGCGCGAGATCATGCCGGTGATCGGTGAGCTGAAAGACCTCAACGCCCATATCGACCGGCTGATCGAGCGTTCGCGCAACCAGACCTCGGATCTCGCCCATGCGCTGAAGACCCCGCTGTCGATCATGCGCCAGGCGGCCGAGCAGGCTCCCGCCGAGACCGCGGAGCCGCTGATCGCGCAACTGGACCGGATCGGGCATTCGCTCGACTGGCATCTGACCCGGCGCCGCCTCGCCGGGCCGCATTACGGGCGCGTGAACGTCCACGATGTGACCGAAGACGTATTGTTTGCGATGTCACGCCTTTTCGAAGGGCGCGGTCTTGATTTTAAGTCCCGGGTAGAAACTAATGCTCACTTTATTGGGGACGAGGAAGATCTGCACGAGATGCTGGGCAATCTGATCGAGAATGCCTGCAAGTGGGCCAATGGCTCGGTGACCGTCGCCGGGGCGGTCTCCGGCGGCGCGTTGCATATCCGGATCGATGACGACGGTCCGGGGATCCCCGATAACGTCGCCGAGGCGGTGTTCGGCCGCGGCACGCGTCTCGACGAGACCGCGCCGGGTCACGGCCATGGGCTGGCGATCGTGCGCGACATCAGCGGCCTCTACGGCGGCGCCGTCGATATCGGCGCCTCGGCCAGCGGCGGCGCCTCGATCCGTCTGACCCTGCCGGGAGCCGAAGCAGCGGCGCCGGCGTGACAGCAGAGCCGCCCGCCAGATGGTGTTGAGCCGGTCCATATGTCCCGGCGGCGATGCGGTTCCGACACCGCCCCGGCGCCGGGTGCCCTGGCTCCGTGCCGGGCTGCTGGCGCTGGCGCTGGCGTCCTGCGGCGGCTCACCGGAGGTTGTTTCGGTTGCCGGGCGCATGGTCACGCCGGAACTGTGGGCGGGCGTCGCCAGCTCCGGGGACGGCGCCGTGCCCGGCATCGATGTCCGGTCCGGCGATGGCCAGGTAACGATTCGCGGACCGCTCAAAACCCGCCACCCGGTCGATGGCCGCCCGATCCGGTCCTATGAGCGGATCGCGCGCCTGGCGCAGGGCCGCAAGCGCCAACTGCTCACGGTCACCCAGGGCCGCGCCGGGCTGGGCCGGGTGCTGGACCAGCGCCCCGGCCTGCCCGAACGGCGCTTCACCGGCGATGTCGTGTTCCCGCTCGGGGTCTGGACCGAGGGCGAGGTACGCGAGTTCGAGGCCATCGAGTTCACCCTGTTCGGACCGGCACGGCGCCTGATCACCCTTGAAATCCTGCAACTCGACCATGTCCACGAGGAGGTGGCGCATTCGCTCAGCTACCGCCTGTCGATCCGCGACGAGGCCGGCCGGGTGCTCGATTGCGAGGTTTCGGTCTACAGCCCCGGCCGCGGGCTGGTCGCCTTCGAGTCCAGCAGCTACTGGCGCGGGAGCAGCGGCTGCACCACCTGCCCCTGTCCGGGCTGAGACCCTTCCGGCGCTGCCGGGCGGAGATTTGCGATAATGCATGGCGCGCGGCACCCAGCGGCGCCGCCGGAACGCACGGCTGACGCCGCGCGCCTCCCCCCCGGCCCCTTCTCCGGGGCTTACGCGGCCGCATCTGCGGCCACGGTCCCCTGCGAAGCCCAAGGGGAGGGCGGGG
>JACZTQ010000266.1 GCA_022573605.1 Pseudomonadota bacterium
GGCAGGGCGCCGACTGGCAGGCGCTCGGGCTCGCCGCGGCGCTGTTCGCCCCGCGGGCCCGGGTCGCCCTGGCGGCCTTGGGCGAGATCTTCGAGCACCCGCCCGACCTCGCGCCGGGAGTGCATGCTTCGGCCCTGGTCGATCCCACCGCCGAGATCGGCGAGGATGCCTGGATCGGCCCCTTCGCGGTGATCGGCGCGCAGGCCCGGATCGGCGCCGGCGCCCGGATCATGGCCCATGTCACGATCGGCCGCGAGGCGGTGCTCGGGCCGCACGCCCTGCTGCATCCCGGGGTCCGGATCGGCGCCCGGGTCCGCATCGGCGCCCACTTCGTCGCCCAGCCGAATGCCTGCATCGGCGCCGACGGCTTCTCCTTCGTCACCCCCGAGCGCGGCGCGGTGGAGAGCGCCAAGGCCACGGGCAAGGTCGCCGATGACGCGCTGAACCTGATCCTGCGCCGGATCAACTCGCTCGGCACGGTCGAGATCGGCGACGATGTCGAGGTCGGCGCCGGCACCACCATCGACCGCGGCACGGTGGCCGACACCACCATCGGCGACGGCACCAAGATCGATAACCAGGTCCAGATCGGCCACAATGCGCGGATCGGCCGGAGCTGCCTGATTTGCGGCCAGGCCGGGATCGCCGGCAGCGTCGAGATCGGCGACCGGGTGGTGCTGGGCGGCAAGGCCGGGGTCGGCGACCACCTGAAGATCGGCTCCGACGCGGTGATCGGGGGCGGCAGCCTGGTCGGCACCAACGTGCCGCCGCGATCGGTGATGATGGGCGCCCCGGCGATCCCGCGCGACGCCTTCAACCGCCAGAACATGGCGCTGCGCCGCCTGCCGCGCCTGACCGAGCAGGTTCGCGAAATTCGACGCAAGCTGGGACTTTGACAGGGCAGGAATTCTGGTAGAAGTTGGCAAGCCGTGTCGGAGGAGACCAAGATGACGGATGATGTCGGCAAGCGGGTCGCCCGGATCATCGCCGAGCAGGCGATGCTGGACCCCGAAGCCATCAAGCCGGATACGACGCTCGACGACCTCGGTCTCGACAGCCTGGCCCTGGTCGAGGTCGTGTTCGGCATCGAGGAAGCCTTCGACATCTCGGTCCCGTTCAACGCCAACGAGCCCAGGGCCTCGGAATTCGACATCTCCAAGGTGGCGCACATCATCACCGGGGTGAAACAGCTGATCGCGGCGAAGGGCTGACCTGCATGCGCCGCGTGGTGATCACCGGGCTGGGCGTCGTCTCGGCACTGGGCACGGGGCGCGTCGCCCATCTGCAGGGGCTCCGCGAGGGCCGCTCGGGCATCGCCCCGATCAGCCTGATCGACCCCGAGCGGCTGATGGTCAAGATCGCCGCCGAAGCCAAGCAGTTCCGCGGCGAGGACCATTTCGACCGCCCGCAACTGGCCCTGTTCGACCGCGTGACCGAGATGGCGATGTTCTGCGCCCGCGAGGCGGTGGCGCAGTCGGGGATCGAGTTCGACGAGGCGCTGGGGCTGCGTACCGCCACCATCATCGGCACCGCGATGGGCGGCCTCCATACCCTCGACGAGAACTACCACGCGGTCTATCACGAGAAGAAGAACCGGGTGCATCCGCTGATCATCCCGCGCCTGATGGCGAACGCGCCGGTCAGCCAGATCACCATGGAATACGGCCTGACGGGCGCCGCCTGGTCGGTCTCGACCGCCTGCTCGTCGTCGAACCACGCCATCGCCCAGGCCTTCCAGCTGGTGCGCTCCGGCGCGGCCGACGCGGCGGTCACCGGGGGCACCGAGTCGGTGCTCTGCTTCGGCGGCATCAAGGCCTGGGAGGGGCTGCGGGTGATGTCGAACGACGGCTGCCGGCCGTTCTCGAAGAACCGCAACGGCATGGTGCTGGGCGAGGGCGCGGCGATCCTGATCCTCGAGGAGCTGGAGCGCGCCCGGGCCCGCGGCGCGCCGATCCTGGGCGAGATCGCCGGCGCCGGGATGACGGCGGATGCCGGCGACATCGTCGCCCCGGCGGTCGATGGCGCGGCGCGGGCGATGCGCCTGGCGCTGGCCGACGCGCGCATGGCGCCCGGCGAGATCGACTACATCAACGCCCACGGCACCGCGACGACGATGAACGACCGCACCGAGGCGGAGGCGATCCACCTGGTGCTGGGCGAACAGGCCAAAGCGGTGCTGGTGTCCTCGACCAAGTCGATGCACGGCCACTGCATCGGCGCCGCCGGGGCATTGGAGGCGGCCGCCACCCTGATGGCGCTGGGCGAGGGGGTGGTGCCGCCGACCATCAACCATGACCAGACGGACCCCGCGATCGGGCTCGACGTGGTCCCCAACGTGGCCCGCGAGGCGCCGGTCGCGGCGGCGCTGTCGAACAGTTTCGCCTTCGGCGGCCTCAATGCCGTGCTCGCTTTTCGCAAATGGCAGGGGTGACGGCGCTCGGGCGGAAAGGGCCCCGGATCACGTCCGGGGCAGGCTTCGAGCCGGGCGGCGTAGGGTGCGCATTTTGCGCACCGCCTCCCGTCCAACCCTTTCGAGCGGTGCGCAAAATGCGCACCCTACAGAAATGCCTCGTCAAGCCCGGCTGTGGCGAACCTCCGAAACAGGGCGCCATCGCGCCTTAGCTCAGAGCGCCTTGAACGCCTTGGTAAAGCCCTTCAGCGAGATACTCACGCTCACCGTGCCCAACTGGAGCTGACTGAAGGTCATGTTCGCCGTCTTCCCGGCCTTGAGGTCGGCCAGGAACTCCTCGGACATCGGGTCGCGGATGATGCAGCCGCCGCGGATACAGACCTCGAAGGCACCGGTCCGGGACTCGCCGGCGTCCACCTTGACCGTCACGCCGAAACCCAGGATGGTGCCGAGCGGCGTGGTGATCTGGATCGCGGCGGGGAAGGACTTGCCGTCCTGCGACGTGGCCCCTTCCAGCTTTCTGATCCGGACGTCGATCAGAATTTCTCCTTCGGCATTCTTGCCGAACTGGCGCATCACGCAGAGGCCCTCCTGCGCCGTCGAGCAGACGATTTCCCAGTCCCCGTGGGTTGCTTTCAAGATCTCGTTCGGCGACGCGGTTTGCGGTGCCGCGTCCTGGGCCGCGACCGGTCCGGGCAGCGTCAGCGCGGCGAGCGCAAGGGCGGCGATGGTGTGTTTGAAGAAGCGGGTCAAATGAGGATTCCCATCCTGGGTTGCCGGTCGCGTGAGTCCTGGAGCGCAGTCTTGCCAAGCGCGCGGAGCGAAATCAAGGAAGCCATCCGCTCGCGGCCGATCACGGTCCGTTGCGGTCAATTGCAAAGGGGCGCCAGTGGGCGCCCCTCCGGAGATCGGTCGTTACCGACTGTCTTTTGTTGTTGTCTGTCTTTGGTTGATGTTGTGATCCCTGTCGAACCGGCCGAGCCGATTACAGGCGCCATCCTACCCCTGTGGCGGGCGCCGTCAACCGCCCTGTCTCGCACTGCAATATGACCCGAAAAAAGGCCGCGCTAAGCAGCGCGGCCAGTTCAACAGGGAGGAAGTAAGTCACGAAAACCGGCATGACAAACCGATAACCGCCCCGCAAGCATAGTCGGCATGGGTTAACGAGAGGCTATCGGAGCCAGCCGCGCCGCCCGGGTTTGCGGGCCGGGGCGGCGGCGCTCTCTCGCAAGCACAAGGCGCTCACCCCTCGCCCGATCCATAGGCCTCCATCTTCTGCCTGCTGGCCTTGCGCACCTCGTCGTAGAGGCTGGCGCCATGGGCGTCCATCGCCACCAGCAGCGGCCCGAAGCCCTTGATCCGGAACTGCCACAGGCTTTCGGGATTGAGGTCGTCCAGGTCGACATCGGCGATCTGCTCGATCCAGGTCGTCTCCAGCGCCGCGGTGCCGCCGATGATGGCGAGATAGACCCCGCCAAGCTCCCGGAACGCCGCTTTTGAGTCGTCCAGCATGCCGCCCTTGCCGATGATGATCCGCACCCCGTTGCGCTCCATCAGCGGCCGGGTGAAGCGCTCCATCCGGGCGCTGGTGGTGGTGCCGATGCAGAGCGGGGCATAACCCGCCGGGTGCTCGTTCGAGACCGGCACCTTCTTCACGTTCGGCGCGGTGTGGATCACCGCGTGGCCGGCCAGGTCCAGCCGGGTCTCGCGGCCCTTGTCGAACATGTGGATCAGGGTGGCGTCGCGGATGCCGAACAGCCAGTCCTCCAGCACCACCGTGTCACCGATCCGGAGCTTGCGGATATCCGCTTCGGTGCAGGGCATGTGCAGCACGTGCTCGGTCATGGCTCAGGCTCCGATCTCGAAAGCGCCGTCCTTGAAGGTGGCGGAGGCGCGCCGCGCCGAGTGGCACTGGATGTTCACCGCCACCGGGTTCATGGTGATATGGGTCGC
>JACZTQ010000026.1 GCA_022573605.1 Pseudomonadota bacterium
AAGATGAAGCGGGCGAGCGCCACCGAACGGCGCCCGGCGATGGCGCGAAACAGGTTCTCGACCGATTTCTCGTTGGTCGGGCGGCCCTTGTCGTCGCGCCGGTAGAGGTCGATCTCGCCGGACTGCTGGCGCGTCTCCAGGGTGAAGATATCGGCCGGCTCGGCGATTATCCCATTGGCGTTGAAGGCTTCGACCTGTTTGGCGCCCAGCCCCTCGATATCGAAGGCGGTGCGGCTGACGAAATGCTTGAGGCGCTCGACCGCCTGCGCCGGGCAGGTCAGGCCGCCGGTGCAGCGGCGCGCAACCTCACCTTCCTCACGTATCGCCGGGCTACCGCAGGCCGGGCATCGAAGTGGGAATTCATAGGGTTGGGCGCTGGCGGGGCGGCGCGCCAGGTCCACATCCAGCACCTTGGGGATAACATCCCCGGCGCGGTAGATCTCGACCGTGTCGCCGATGCGCAGGTCCCTGCCCTCGCGGATCGGCTCGCCCTTGGCGCCCAGCCCGGCGATGTAATCCTCGTTGTGCAGGGTCGCGTTCGAGACCACGACGCCGCCCACCGTCACCGGCTTGAGCCGCGCCACCGGCGACAGCGCCCCGGTGCGGCCGACCTGGATGTCGATGCCCTCCAGCACCGTGAACGCCGTCTCGGCCGGGAACTTGTGGGCGATGGCCCAGCGCGGCTCGCGGGCGCGGAAACCCAGCCGCCCCTGCCAGTCGAGCCGGTCGACCTTGTAGACCACGCCGTCGATGTCGTAGCCGAGCGCGGCCCGGTCCTCCTCGATCTGGTGGTAGTGGTCCAGCATCTCGGCGATCGAGGTGCAGCGGCGCATCAGCGGGTTGATCTTGAAACCCCAGCGCCCCATCGCCGCGATGACGCCCAGTTGGGTATCGGCGGGCAGGCCGGTGACCTCGCCCCAGGCATAGGCGAAAAAGCGCAGCGGGCGGGCGGCGGTGATGCTCGAATCGAGCTGGCGCAGCGACCCGGCGGCGGCGTTGCGCGGGTTGGCGAAGGCCTTGGCGCCGTTCGCGGCCTGCATTGCGTTCAGGGCGGCGAAATCCTCGTGGCGCATGTAGACCTCGCCGCGGACCTCGAACACCTCCGGCACGTCGCCGGTCAGGCGCTCCGGGATATCGTCGATGGTGCGGGCGTTTGCGGTGACGTTCTCGCCCTCAGAACCGTCGCCACGGGTCGCCGCCTCGACCAGGACGCCGCCTTCGTAGCGGAGCGAAAGGGACAAGCCATCGATCTTGGGTTCTGAGGTAAATTCAATAGCTTCTGACGATAAGTTGAGAAATCGTCTTATCCTTTTCACGAAATCCCCGACATCCTCATCGGTGAAGGCGTTGCCGAGCGACAGCATCGCCACCCGGTGGCGCACCTTGCCGAAACCCTCGGCGGGTACGGCGCCGACCCGCCCGGTCGGGCTGTCGGACAAGGCCAGGTCGGGAAATGCCGCTTCCAGCGCGATCAGCCGCAGCTTCAGGGCGTCGTACTCGGCGTCTGAAATCTCCGGCGCATCGTGTTGGAAATAGGCCGCGTTGGCGGCATTGATCTGCTTGGACAAGGCCGCAATCTCGGCCTCGGATTTCATTTTATCTCCAGCGCCGCCCCCCGCCATCGGCCCCTCAGATCTCTTCTTCCAGCGCTTCGGCGCGTGACTTGCCCGCGACCTCCTGCGCCAGCGCCGCGCTCATGAAGGGGTCGAGGTCGCCGTCGAGCACGCCCGCGGTGTCCGAGGTCTCGACCCCGGTGCGCAGGTCCTTCACCATCTGGTAGGGTTGCAGCACATACGAGCGGATCTGGTGGCCCCAGCCGATATCCGACTTGGCGTCGTGGGCGTCCTGGATCGCCTCGGTGCGCTTCTTCATCTCGAGATCGTAGAGCCGGGCGCGCAGCGCCGACAGGCAGTTGGCCCGGTTCTGGTGCTGCGACTTCTCCGACGAGGTGACCACGATGCCGGTCGGGATATGGGTCATCCGCACCGCCGAGTCGGTGGTGTTGACGTGCTGCCCGCCGGCCCCCGAGGCGCGGTAGGTATCGACCCGGACCTCGCTCATGGGGAGGTCGATCTCGATGGTGTCGTCGATCACCGGGTAGACCCAGACCGACGAGAACGAGGTGTGACGCCGCGCCGCGCTGTCATAGGGCGAGATGCGCACCAATCGGTGCACACCGGACTCGGTCTTGAGCCAGCCATAGGCGTTGTCGCCCTTGATCTGGTAGGTGGCCGACTTGATGCCGGCCTCCTCGCCCGAGGTCTCGGACATCAGTTCGACCTTGTAGCCATGCGCCTCGGCCCAGCGCACATACATCCGCGCCAGCATCGCGGCCCAGTCGCAGCTTTCCGTGCCCCCGGCCCCGGAGTTGATCTCGAGGAAGCTGTCGTTGCCGTCGACCTCGCCCGACAGCAGCGCCTCGGTCTCCCGGGCGGCGGCCTCGGTGCGGACCCTGGCCAAGGCCTTCTCGGCCTCGGCGACGATTTCGGCGTCGTCCTCGGCCTCGCCCATCTCTATCAGCTCGGCATTGTCGCTGAGTGCCGTGGCCAGCGCCTTGTAGCCCTCGATCCCATCGGCCAGCTTCTGGCGCTCGCGCATGACCTTCCGGGCCTGGGCCGGGTCGTTCCACAGCTCCGGGTCCTCGGCCCGCGCATCGAGCTCCTCGAGCCGGTGGGCGGCGGTGTCCCAGCCGAGGCGCTGGCGCAACAGGTCCAGCGACTTCTCGATTGCGTCGATCACGGCTTGGGTATCGGCCTTCATCGGGGTCCTCGGGGAGTGGCTGTGCTGGCGCCTAGATAACGATGGAACGGAGCCGGGTAAAGCGGAGCGCTCATACCAAGGATCACTGATAATGATCCATAGAGATCACGCCGGCGGCCCGTCGGGTAGGAGGAAAGCTGCCGGCGATGCGGCCCATCGTCAAGGCTTTCCGACGCCCTCCGACGGGCCGCCGGCGCGACCGGAACGGCGGCTTGCCAAGGCTTTCGGACTTCGTCGCGCCCGCTTGGCGATGTCCCACGTCGCCGCCGCGTGCGCTCCTGGCCGAAAACCTTGGCAAGCCGTCTCCATGGGTCATTATCGGCGATCCTTGGTATCAGTAGAGCCCGCCAGTGCCGAGCCCGACCCCGCCGGCGACCGGCGCCTGCGGCTTTTGCGGCGCAGCGGGGTCGCCGCCGCCGGTTGGCGAAGGCTCCCGGATGGCGCTTTCCTCGTTGAAGGGGAGGTCGGTGGCGTCGATGCCGAAGATCAGATCGGGACTCATGGCGCCGAACAGCGCATCGTCGCCCGAGATCGCCAGGACCTGGGCATAAAGCTCCGGCTCGTAGCCGGCCCGGAACAGTTCGGTCACGACATGGGCGCCAAAGGCGTCGTCGGGCAAGCGCTCGCCGGTCTCGCGGTCGAACTTGACCAGGATCAGCCCCTGACGCACCGGCTCGCGGAACTCGCCCGGAATCCGGGTCGCCATCGCCTCGGTGATGAACTCCGCGAACACCGGGCCGCAAAGGGTGCCGCCATAGGCGCCGCGGCCCATCGGGGTCGGGTTGTCATAGCCGATATAGCAGCCGGCGACCATGTTGGGGGTGAAGCCGATGAACCAGGCGTCGCGGGCCTCGTTGGTGGTGCCGGTCTTGCCGGCGACCGGGAAATCCACCCTGGCGCCCACGGTCCGGGCGGCGGTGCCGCGCCGGACCACGCCTTGCAGCATCGAGACCAGTTGGTAGGCGGTCACCGGGTCCATGATCTGCGCCCGCTGGTCGAACAGCTCCGGCAGGTCCCCGGCACTGGCCTCGTCGCCGGCGCAGCCCTGGCACAGGCGCGGATCATGCCGGAACAGGGTGCGCCCGAACCGGTCCTGCACCCGGTCGACCACGGTCGGGCGCACCCGCTTGCCGCCATTGGCGAACATGCCGTAGGCCGCGACCATGTTGTAGAGCGTGGTCTCGCCGGCGCCGAGCGCGTAGGCCAGCAGGGTCGGCATGTCCTCGTAGACCCCGAATCGCTCGGCATATTCCGCCACCCGGTCCATGCCGATCGCCTGGGCGATTCGCACCGTCATCAGGTTGCGCGAAAGCTCCAGCCCGAGGCGCATCGGGGAGGGCCCGTAGAACTTTTTCGACGAGTTCCGCGGCCGCCAGTCGTCCTGCCCCTGCTGGCGCACCACCACCGGCGCGTCGAGCACGATGGTGGCCGGGGAATAGCCGGCATCGAGCGCCGCCGCGTAGACGAACGGCTTGAAGGCCGAGCCGGGCTGGCGCAGCGCCTGGGTCGCCCGGTCGAACACGCTGACCTCGAACGAGAATCCGCCCTGGATCGCCAGCACCCGGCCCGAGAACGGGTCCATCGCCATGAAGGCGCCCTGGACCTCCGGCACCTGGCGCAGGGTCCAGGCCTGGCCATCCTCGGCACCATCTTCCGAGCGGGCGACGAACACCACGTCGCCCTTCCGCCACAGGTCGCCCGGCCGCTTCGGCGCGCCATGCCGCTCGCCGTCGCGCCTGATCGCCTTGATCCATTTCCGCTCGGTGGCCAGCTTCAGGCGCGCGGTGCCGTCGCCCTCCAGCCCCTCGATGCCGACCAGCGCCGTGGTCTTGCCGGTGTCCAGCACCACCGCCGGGCGCCAGCCGGGAATGTCGCGCGGCATCGCGACCGCGGCCAGCAGGGCGCGCCAGTTGTCGCGCTCGCCCTCGGCAACCGCCTCGATCCGGGCCACCGGGCCGCGATAGACCGCCCGGCCCCGGTCGTAGGCCTCCAGCCCGCGGCGCAGCGCCCGGGCGGCAAGCTCCTGAAGTTCGGGATCGATCGTGGCGCGGATCGTCAGACCGCCCTCGTAGAGTTCGTCCTCGCCCAGCTCGGCGATCAGCTGGCGGCGAACCTCCTGGCTGAAATAACTCGGCTGGGCGTTGGCCAGAACCACCGGGCGCTGCTTGCCGATGATGGTCTCCAGCGGACGCTGCATCGCGGCATCGGCCTCGGCGCGGCCCAGATGGCCGTTCTGCGCCATCTCCTCCAGCACGTAGTTGCGCCGCGTCACCGCCCGCTCGTGTTCGCGCACCGGGTGCAGCTTCGACGGCGCTTTGGGCAGCGCCGCCAGGTAGGCGGCCTCCTCGGGGCTCAGTTCCTCCAGCGACTTGCCGTAGTAGCGCTGCGCCGCGGCGACCACGCCATAGGTGTTCTGGCCCAGGAAGATGTCGTTGAGATAGAGCTCCAGAATCAGCTCCTTCGACAGCGCACCCGAGATCCGCACCGCCAGGATCGCCTCCTTGATCTTGCGCTCGAAGTTGCGGTCGCGGCCGACCAGGAAGTTCTTCATCACCTGCTGGGTGATGGTCGAGGCCCCCGAAAGGCGCGCCGGACGCCCGGCGGCGCGGGCCATGACGAAGCGGGTCAGCGCCTTGGCGATGCCGACCGCATCGACCCCGGGATGGGTGTAGAAGTTCTTGTCCTCGGCCGAGATGAAGGCGTTCTTCACCAGTTCCGGAATCTCGTCGATCGGCACGAAGACCCGTTTCTCGCGATAGAACTCGGCGATCACCCGGCCTTCGCCGGAATAGACCCGGGTCAGCAGCTTGGGATGGTAATTGGCCAGGTCGTCCTGCCCGGGCAGGTCGTTGCCATAGATATAGACCAGCCCGGCAAGGCCGCCGGCCGCGAACATCGCCCCGGTGCTGAGCAGGCTGAACAGGGAGCCAAAAAACCGGATCATGCTGTCACAACCGCCATTTTGTTCATGTTTCGCCTTGATCCTGGGTTTGATCCCGCATCGCCCGGCGCCGACTGTTACACAAAGATAGGGCCGCGCAGTGGCGGGTTTAAGGCTTTTGCCCGCATTGCGCCACTTCTTTGGACGACCTGCCCGGCGCCGGAAACCCGCATATCCGGGCTGGATTTCTGCGCGCGTTTCCGCCGGGTGAAATTCCCGGCAAATTCCGTTTGTCTAACCGGCGCCGGTTCTCTATATGCTCACGGAGGGCCGATCTGCCCGGACCATTTTCGGAAAACCGGTATCTTTTCGCTGTTTCCCGGGTCCGCTGCAATGCATCAGTTCCGGCGCCTTTCGCGACGCTGCGCAGGACGCACCGCGCGAGCAGCCGGATCGGATGAAGATCGGACCGCAAACCGTGCCAGGCACGGTATGATTCACCGCGCCAGACCCCTGGCGCCCGGACGGAAAATGCGATGCTCGACCGACGTTCAATCAGACCAGACCGAGACCGGCACCAAGCCATCCAGGCCGATGCCGCCGATGCTCTGGTCACACGACAGGTCCGGCTCGCTCAATATGAAAGATGTCGAACCGCAACGCCCCGGCAAGGTCCGCGGCGCGAGGCGGAACGGCGACCATACACATGGCAAAAAAGATGCTCATCGACGCCACCCACCTGGAGGAGACCCGGGTTGTCGTGGCCGACGGAAACAAGGTTGACGAGTTCGACTTCGAGTCGATCAACAAGCGCCAGCTAGCCGGCAATATCTACCTCGCCAAGGTGACGCGGGTCGAACCCTCGCTCCAGGCGGCGTTCGTGGACTACGGCGGCAACCGGCACGGGTTCCTCGCGTTCTCGGAAATCCATCCCGACTACTACCAGATCCCGGTCGCCGACCGCGAGGCGCTGCTGGCCGAGGAAGCGACCGAGCAGGCCCGCGCCGCCGCTGGCGAGGACAATGCTGATTCGGGCGGTGATTCGGGTGCTGATTCGGGTGCTGATTCGGGCGGCGGGGACGGCGAAGAGAAATCCCGGCCCCGGTCGCGCCGCGGCAAACGCCGCGCGCGGGGCAAGCCGGCCGAGGCGACGCCGGAGAATGGCGAGATCCGGGGGCTGGAGGTGATCGAGTTGGCGGCTGAGGCCGCCGGCGCCGATGACGCCACGGCCGAGGCGCCCGTCCCGCAAGTCAGGGGCCTGGAGATCGGCGGTCTGCCGGATGACGAGGCCGAGCCGCGGGAGCCGGACGCCGGGCCGAAGACGATCGCCGAAAGCGCCGGTCTCGACGATGACGATCTGGTCTCGGAAGACGTCGTCGACACCGGGGTCGATGCCCCGGCAAAACCGGGCGAAGCCGAAGCGGAAACCAAGCCCAAGGCCAAGGCCAGGCCGGCCAGAAAACGAACCAGGAAAAAGGCCCCGCCGGCGCCCGCCGACGAAGCCCCCGAAGCGGCCGTGGCCGGGACCGATATCGACGCCGCCGCCGACGCCGACGACGACGCGGCGCCCGAAGCTGCCGCCGAAGATACTCCCGTGGCCGACGACGGCGCCGAAACCCCGGCCGACGCGGCCGGCGAAACCACTGGCGAAACCACCGGCGAAACCGCCAAGACCCCGGCGGCCGAGAAGGCTGCGAGACCGGCGCGTCCGCGCAAGCGCCGCGCCCGTGTGCAGGAGCCGGAGGAGGGCGAACCGGCCACCGTCGAGCCTGCCGAGGCCGTCGAATCGGCCGGCGCCGACGACACCCAGGAGGAGGCCGCCAAGTTTCGCGCCAAGCGCCGCCGCTCCTACAAGATCCAGGATGTCGTCAAGGTCCGCCAGATCATGCTGGTCCAGGTCGTCAAGGAGGAGCGCGGCAACAAGGGCGCCGCGCTGACCACCTACCTGTCGCTGGCCGGGCGCTATTGCGTGCTGATGCCCAACACCGCGCGCGGCGGCGGCATCAGCCGCAAGATCACCAGCATCGGTGACCGCAAACGGCTGCGCGAGATCACCAGCGAGCTTGAGGTGCCGGCCGGCATCGGCCTGATCGTTCGCACCGCGGGGGCCGATCGCACCCGGGCCGAGATCAAACGCGACTACGAATTCCTGCTGCGCCAGTGGGAACAGATTCGCGACCTGACGCTGAAATCCACCGCGCCGTCGCTGATCTACGAGGAAGGCTCGCTGATCAAACGCTCGATCCGCGATCTCTATTCCAAGGAGATCGACACCATCCTGGTCGAGGGCGAGGCAGGCTACCGCGAGGCCAAGGACTACATGAAAATGCTCATGCCGTCCCACGCCAAGCACGTGCAGCAATACAACGAGCAGATTCCGCTGTTCATCCGCTATCAGGTCGAGAGCTACCTGAACGCCATGTTCAGCCCGGTGGTGCAGTTGCGCTCCGGCGGCTACATCGTCATCGGCATCACCGAGGCGCTGGTGGCGATCGATGTGAACTCGGGGCGCTCCACCAAGGAAGCCTCGATCGAGGAAACCGCGCTCAAGACCAACCTCGAGGCGGCCGACGAGGTCGCCCGCCAGCTTCGTCTGCGCGACCTCGCCGGCCTGATCGTGATCGACTTCATCGACATGGAGGACAACCGCAACAACCGCGCCGTCGAGAAGCGGATGAAGGACCGGCTCAAGAGCGACCGCGCCCGCCTCCAGATCGGCCGCATCTCGGTCTTCGGACTGATGGAGATGTCGCGCCAGCGGCTGCGTCCGGGGATGCTGGAAGCCACCACCCAGCCGTGCCCGCATTGCCAGGGCCAGGGCATCGTTCGCTCGGACGAGAACCTGTCGCTGTCGATCCTGCGCGAGGTCGAGGAAGAGGGTGTGCGGGGCCGCTCGGCCGAGATCACGGTGACCACGCCGATCAGCATCGCCAACTACATCATGAACATGAAGCGGGCGCATCTGAACGGCATCGAGCAGCGCTACGGAATCGCCGTCACGATCAACGGCGATCCGCTGCTGACCAGCCCGGAATACCGCATCGACCGGTCGAAAACCCGCTCGCGGCGGATCGACCCGCCGGATCTGGTGATCACCGCCGAATCGGTCGCGGCGTCGGCTTTGCCGGAGGTCGTCGAGGCCGAGCCCGCGAGCGCCCCCGACGAGGCGCCCGACGAGAGGGGCGGCGAACGCGGTGGCGAGCGGGGCGAAGGCAGGTCGCGGCGCCGCCGCGGCAAGCGTGGAGGCCAGCGCCGCCGCCGCGAAGAAGGTGAGAGCGGAGGCGAGGACAGCGCCGGCCAGAGCGGCGAGAGCCCGCCGGACGCCGGTTCCGATGGCGCCCCCGAACCCGGTGAGAGCGCGGAGGACGAGAGCACGGCCTCCGGCGAAGGCCGGTCGCGGCGGCGCCGCGGCGGCCGTGGCCGCTCGCGCCGGCGCGATGACGACGCGGTCGCCGGGACGGCTGGGGACGAGGCCGGAAACGACGGCGACGCCACCGCGCAAGCCACCGGTGAACCCTCTGAGACTCCGCTTGATACTCCAGCCGAGACTCCGGAGCTACCGGAGGCCGCCGTAGCGCAATCCTTCGACCAGGGGCCGGCCGAGGAAGCCGTTCCCGAGACCGGCCCCGAACCGGAAACCATCGCCGAGGTGGCGCAGGAACCGGAGCCCGAGCCGGAGCCTGTTGCTGCCGCGTCTGCCGAGCCGGAGGCCGTCGAAGAAGTGGTGCCGGAGCCGGTCTCGGAGCCGGAGCCGGAACCCGCCCCGGAACCCACCCCGGAACCAGTTGCCGCGGCGCCTATAGAGCCGGAGCCCGAGAAACCCGCCGCTCCGAAACGGCGCGGATGGTGGTCGCGGGGCTGAACCGCCCCCCGGCCCCCTCCCGGAGGGCGTGGGGAGGCCGCGTTGGCCCCGCCGATTTCGCCCCCCACTCCCCCTGGGAGGGGGGTCGGGGGGGGGAGGCTAGCGACGCCGCCGCCGGGCGTTGCTTGAAATTTTCACCGACAGTTTCCTTATCTGTCATTGCGGCGGCGGTTATGTTCTGATGCCCGCCAGCTCGAGCAGCGGCACAAGACGCCGACAAGCAAACGGGGAGAGCGGCCCTTGCGGCAATTGCCGAAACAGATGACGGCCGGGGCGGTCGCCCTGGCCCTTGGCCTGCTGGCGCCACCGGCCGCCGCCGGCGGGCTGATCCGCGATGCCGAGATCGAGCGCACGCTGAGAACCATGACGGCGCCGATCTTCCAGGCCGCCGGTTTCCGGCCGGACGGCATCGATCTCTACATCATCAACGACCATACCCTGAACGCCTTCGTCGCCAACGGCAACAACATGTTCCTGCATACCGGCCTGCTGCAAACGCTGGAGACGCCGGAGGAACTGATGGCCGTCATCGCCCACGAGACCGGCCATCTCGCCGGCGGTCATCAGGCCCGGCGTCAGATCAACATCCGCAACGCCCGCGGCCCGGCCCTGCTCGGTCTTCTGGTCGGACTCGCGGCCGGGGTCGCCGGCGGCGGCGCGGCCGGGACAGCGGTCATCGCCGGCAGCCAGTCGGCGATCCAGCGCATATTTCTGCGCTACAACCGGGGCGAGGAGGCGGCGGCGGACCAGGCGGCGCTGGATTATCTCGCCCGCGCCCGGGTCGATCCGATCGGGCTCCAGAAGCTGTTGCGGCGTTTCCGCGGCCAGGAGGTCTTCAACCTGGGCAATATCGATCCCTTCGTCCTGACCCACCCGCTGAGCACGGAGCGCATGCAACTGGTCGAGCGCCGGGTGGCGGAAGCGGCGGGCCGCCAATATCCCGCCAACCCCGAGCGCGCATACTGGCATGGCCGGATGCGGGCCAAGCTGATCGGATATCTCGACAGTCCGGAGCGGGTTCTCAACCGGCTCGAGGGCGAGCCCGAGACCGAACAGGCGCTCTATACCAGGGCCGTGGCGCTCTACCGCCTGCCGGCGATGTCCGAGGCGATCGCCGCCACCGACCGGCTGATCGCGCTACGGCCCGACGATCCCTTCTACATCGAACTCAAGGGCCAGATCCTGTTCGAGACCGGACACCCCGAACAGGCGGTGCCGCTCTATCGCCAGGCGGTGCGGCTGGCCCCGGGCGAGCCGTTGCTGGAGGCCGGCCTGGGCCGCGCGCTGTTGGCGCTCGGCCGGCCCGAGGCCGATGCCGAGGCGCTGAAGGTGCTGCGGAACGCGCGGCGCCGCGATCTGGCCGACGCGACGGCGCTGCGGGCTCTCGCCACCGCCTACTCGCGCGCCGGCGACCATGGCATGGCGGAACTGGCGACGGCGGAGAGATATGCGCTGACAGGCAATGTCAATGATGCCATGCTGCACGCGCGCCGCGCCGCCGCCGAGCTGCCCGAGGGCTCGCCCGGCTGGCTGCGGGCACAGGATATCCTTTCGCTCAAGGCCGAGTAGACAGGCAGGAACGCAACACGAATCGGAGACTCGCCGACATGCACCGAACCATCGCCACAGCCGCCTTGGCCCTCGCGCTGGTGATCCCCGGGCCGGCCCCGGCGCAGCAGCAGTCGCGCCCTGCCCTCTCGGACATGACGGCACTCGAGCGCGACGCCTTCCGGGCCGAGGTTCGGGCCTATCTGATGGAGCACCCGGAGGTCCTGATGGAGGCCATCCAGGTGCTCGAGGCGCGGCGCGCCACCGATGCGCTCAAGGTCGATGCCGAGCTGATCGCCAGCCATGGCGCGCAGCTTTTCCACGATCCGAACTCCTGGGTCGGCGGCAATCCGGACGGCGACGTGACCCTGGTCGAGTTTTCCGACTACCGCTGCGGCTATTGCAAGAAGGCGCATCCCGAGTTGCAGGAGCTGCTGCGGCGCGACCCCGAGATCCGGCTGGTGGTCAAGGAATTCCCGATTCTCGGCCCCGCCTCGGTGACGGCGGCGCGCATGGCGCAGGCGGCTCTTGACCTGGACCCGTCGAAATACGGCGAACTGAACGATGCCCTGATGAGCTTCGACGGGACGTTGACCGAGGCCGCCGCCTACCGGATCGCCGGCTATGCCGGCTATGATGTCGCCGCGCTGAAGGCGCGCGCCGCCAGCGCCGAGATCGAGGCGCGGATCGCCGACACCTATGCCCTGGCCCGGTCGATGGGGCTGCAAGGCACCCCTAGTTTCGTGCTCGGCAACCAGATCATCCGCGGCTACCTGCCGGTCGATCGCATGCTCGCCGCCGTTGCCGAAGCGCGCGCGGCGATGAACTGAGCGGGGGAGACTTTGCCCGTGACGAAATCCGCGTTGCGGATTTCCGGCTCCGCCCCCCACCCCTCCTCCCCGCCCAACCACCGATGGTACCCCGGGAATCATTGGGGCATGATCGGTGGTTGGGCGGGGAGGAGGGGTGGGGGGTGGACCGCGCCCAAAAGATGCGAAGCGGCTTTTGGAACAGGCGCATAATACCAACGGCGGCGGACAATCATGTCCGCCCTCGGGGAGGTGGGGCCGGGAGGTGGCGCGCGCCCAAAAGTTGCGAAGCGGCTTTTGGAACAGGCGCAAACACGTGACTTTGCGCCCGCCTTGCTTTCTCGTATAACGCAAGACCGACGCTGGAGAGCACCTGACCAACGCGGCCACACGCCGGACGGGGGACCATGAGCAAGAACGTCGATAAGGATGTCGCCTTCGTCCGCGCGCTGGCGAAACTGCTTCAGGAACACGAGCTGACCGAGATCGAGGTCGAGCGGGAAAACCCCGAAAACATCAAGCTGAAAGTACGCCTGTCACGGGCCGCGACAGCAGCCGCGACCCCGGTCCAGGTTCCGGCCCCGGCGCCCGCCGCCGCCCCGGAACCCGCCGCCCCGGCGGACGAGCCCGATCTCTCCAACGCCCTGACCTCGCCGATGGTGGGCACCGCCTTCCTGTCGTCGGAGCCCGGCACCGCGCCCTTCGTCAAGGTCGGCGACACCGTATCCGAGGGTCAGACGGTGCTGATCATCGAGGCGATGAAGACGATGAACCAGATCCCCAGCCCGCGCGCCGGCACGGTGCGCCAGATCCTGGTCGCCAATGCGGAACCGGTCGAGTTCGGCCACCCGCTGATGATTATCGACTGAGCGGCGGAGCGCGCCCGTGTTCAACAAGATCCTGATCGCCAATCGCGGCGAGATCGCCCTGCGCATCCACCGCGCCGCCAAGGAAATGGGCATCAGTACCGTCGCCATCCACTCGACCGCCGACGCGACCGCCATGCATGTGCGCCTCGCCGACGAGAGCGTCTGCATCGGCCCGCCCGCCAGCGCGCAAAGCTACCTGAACCAGCCCGCCATCCTGACCGCCTGCGAGATCACCGGCGCCGAGGCGGTGCATCCGGGCTACGGTTTTCTCTCCGAGAACGCCGGTTTCGCTCAGATCGTCGAGGAGCACGGGCTGGCCTTCATCGGCCCGACCCCGGCCGATATCCGCACCATGGGCGACAAGATCGCCGCCAAGGAGACCATGCGGCGCCTCGGCGTACCCTGCGTGCCGGGCTCCGAGGGCGCGCTCGATACCATCGACGAGGCGCTCGCGGCGGCGCGCGACATCGGCTATCCGGTGCTGGTCAAGGCCGCCGCCGGCGGCGGCGGGCGCGGCATGAAGCTGGCGCCGGCCGAGGCCGACCTGGCGCACGCCTTCTCCCAGGCCCGGGCCGAATCCAAGGCCGCCTTCGGCGACGACACGGTCTATCTGGAGAAATACCTCGCCCTGCCGCGCCACATCGAGGTCCAGGTGATCGCCGACACCCACGGCAATGCCTGCCATCTGGGCGAGCGCGACTGCTCGTTGCAGCGCCGCCACCAGAAGGTTCTCGAGGAGTGCCCCTCGCCGGTGATCGACGACGAGACCCGGGCCAGGATCGGCGGCATCTGCGCCGGCGCCATCCGGGATATGGGTTATCGGGGCGTCGGCACCATCGAATTCCTCTACCAGGATGGCGAGTTCCATTTCATCGAGATGAACACCCGGCTCCAGGTCGAACACCCGGTGACCGAGATGGTCTACGGCGTCGATCTGGTGCGCGAGCAGATCCGCATCGCGGCGGGCGAGAAGCTCTCGTTCTCCCAGTCGGACCTGAAGCCGCGCGGTCACGCCATCGAGTGCCGCATCAACGCCGAGCGGATTCCCAGTTTCGCCCCCTGCCCCGGGCTGGTGAAGGGATTTCACGCCCCCGGCGGTCTCGGCGTGCGGATGGATTCCGCGCTCTACGCGGGCTATTCGGTGCCGCCCTATTACGACAGCCTGATCGGCAAGCTGATCGTGTCGGCCGACAATCGGCCCGACTGCCTGGCGCGCCTCAAGCGGGCGCTCGACGAGCTGGTGGTCGACGGCATCGACACCACCGCACCACTGTTCCATGCGCTGCTGGAAAACCCCGATATCCGGTCGGGCGACTACAACATCCACTGGCTGGAGAACTGGCTGGCGCGGGAGTTGGGGTAGGGCAGGTTCCGCGACCGCCGTAGGGTGCGTGCTCGCCACGCACCGCCCTCGGCATCTCCGGGCGAAGCGACAGTGGGGAGCGCACTCGAGGCGGGTGCGTGGCGAGCACGCACCCTACGATGGCTAGATGATTTTGCCTGCCCGTTAAAATCATGTTTTTCGATTATCTCGTGTTATCAATGAGTTATCCTCCCGTGCAAAGTGCACGCGGGTGTGCGGCGGCGGCGGAGCGCCTGCCGGCCGTCTGCCCGGGCCGAACGCCGCGCCCGCTGGTGACGACGGAAGGCGATCTTCCGTGCAAGAATACTTCACGTCGAATCTGCTATCCTCGACCCCATGAAGGATGCAGAATCACCCGGCCTCCCGGTGACCCCGGAACTGGTGCTGCGGGCCTATGCGGCCGGGGTGTTCCCGATGGCCGACCACGCCGGGGCGGACGAGATCTTCTGGGTCGATCCGCGCCAGCGGGGCATCCTGCCGCTGCACCGGTTCCACCTCTCCCGGTCGCTCCGCAAACGCCTGCTCAAGGGTGGCTACCGGATCCGCGTCGACCATGCCTTCGAGGCCGTCGTCGAGGCCTGCGCGGCGCGCGACGAGACCTGGATCAACGGCACCATCCGCGAGCTCTATCTCGGGCTTCACCGCATCGGGCACGCCCACTCGGTCGAAGTCTGGATCGACGGGGAACTTGCCGGCGGGCTCTACGGCGTGCGCCTCGGCGGCGCCTTCTTCGGCGAGAGCATGTTCAACCATACCCGCGACGCCTCCAAGATCGCGCTGGCCTGGCTGGTGGCGCGGCTCAAGGCCGGGGGCTTCACCCTGCTCGACACCCAGTTCACCACGCCGCATCTGGAGGCGCTGGGCGGGCGCAGCGTGACCAAGGCGCGCTACCACGACCTGCTCGACCGGGCGCTCGGCACGCCGGCGGATTTCTACTCGCTGGCCGCCGGGGCCTCGCCCGCCGAGGTGGTGCAACTGATCACCCAGAGATCGTAGCGCGAATGATCCAGGGCCGAGAGCGCCGGGCTCTCGGCGAACATCCAGCCCGAGAACACCGGCGCATCCCCTGCCCGCCCGGTGTCCCAGATCTGCACGAAGGCCATGGTGCCGTGCAGGGCATTGTCGTCCGGCGAGCGGCAGGCTTCGAGCCGCACCCGCAGCCGATCGACCATCTCCTCGGTCCCGGCCACGATCTCGAAGGTCCGGGTGCGCCCGGTCATCTTGTCGAGCTGACGCATCCGGGCGCCGCCCCGCAGCGCCGTCTCGACCAGCTCGATCGGCTCGGCCTGACCGGGAATTTCGAGGGTGCGGAACGGCGCCGGCTTGAACCGGCTGCCCGGCGCGGCGGCGGCGGGTCCCAGCGGCTCGAGCGGTTCGGTGACGATGCCGCCGTCGCCGCTCTCCTGCGCCGCCAGCGGCGCGGCCAGCGCGGCGGCCAGCAACAACACGAATACCGGGCAATAACGGCGCCACGAGCCGAACAAGGCGGATCTAGCTCGGCCCATCGCGCCCGTCCGCTCCACTCCGGCTCAATTGGTGTCCGCGCCGTGGATGAACTTGCCGATCAGGTCGCCGATGCTGACCGAGCTCTGGGTGTAGATCACCTCCTCGCCGGGCTCCAGCATCAGGTCGGACGCGCCCGGATCGATGGCGATATAGCTGTCGCCCAGCAGGCTCGCCGAGGTGATCTTGGCCAGCGAGTCATCGGGCACCGTCACATCGTCGTCGATGGTGAAGGTGACGGTGGCGAAGTAGGTCTTGCGGTCCAGTTCCATGCTGGAGATGCTGCCGACCTTGACCCCGGCGATGCGCACGTCGCCGCCGACATCGATGCCCTCGGCCTTGCGGAACTTGGCCACCAGTTCGTAACCCTGCCCGCCGACTCTCACATCGGCGGTGTTGGCCGCATAGACCAGAAATCCCGCCGCCGCGGTGAGGACGACGGCGCCGATCAGGGTTTCGGCCGCGTTGCTCGCCATCGCCGCGCTACTCCGGTTGCCAGGCTTCGTAGTCACCCGCCACGCGCGGGCGCCGGGATGGCGTGACCACGCTGCCCGGTGGATGATAGGCGCCGCCGGTGCCGGTCAGGTTGGGCTTGTGGTCCTTCTCCCAGTCCTGGCGCGCCAAAGGCCTCTCGCTCGGTTCCTCGTCGAAGGTGTGGTGCAGCCAGCCGTGCCAGTCGGGCGAGACCCGGCTCGCATCGGCGTAGCCGTTGTAGACCACCCAGCGGCGCTTGTCGTCGGCGGTCCGGTAGAACTGGTTGCCCTGCTCGTCTTGGCCGACTCTCACACCCTTGCGCGCGGTGAACACCCGGGTGCCGAAGGTCTGGCCGTTCCACCAGGTCAAAAGTTGGTTCAGCTCGCTGAGAATGCCCATCCGACTCACTCCGTTGCGTCGCCGGGACTATGGCGAACGGGGCGCCATCCGTCCAGCCCGCGCCCGCCGGGGTCATTATCGGCGATCCTTGGCATAAGCATCCGGTGGTTGCTTTGCGTAACGTCACAGCTAGCGTTTTTCGCCGGATTTGCCACAAATAACAAAAATGGCGGGAAACATCACCCAGGGGAGATCACACGGGGGAGATCACACATGAAAATCATCGCCAGCGCTGGCCTGTCGGCGCTCCTGATATCGACCCTTGCAGGGCCCCAGGCGCTCGCGGGCGCCTTTCACCTCAACGAGCGTTCCACCGCGGCGATGGGGGCGTCCCTTGCGGGCTCGGTCTCGTCGGCGCGGGACGTGACCTTCGCATCCTTCAACCCGGCGGCGCTGAGTACCGTCGAGAGGTTCGAGAGCGGCGGCAACACCTCGGTGATCCTGCCCAGAGCGGAAGGCACGATCAAGACCGGCCCGGCCGCCAGCCAGGACCGAGCTTGACGCCGACCTCCTGGGCGTGGTCCCTGCGTTCACCCTGGGATACCGGGTGAACAAGAAGCTGGTGGTCGGTTTCGCCACCTATTCGCCGTTCGGCCTATCGACGGATTACGATAAATTCTCGGCCGTGCAGGCGGATGCGCGCGAATCGGACCTGTTGACCATCAGCATCTCGCCGATGGTCTCCTACGATGTGCTCGACAACCTGACCTTCGGCGTGGCGCTCAACGTGCTTTACGGCGAAGCCCGCCTGACCAGTGCGGGGCCGGTCGGCGATCTGGAACTGGACGGCAACGATTGGGCGGTGGGTTTCTCGGTCGGCATGCTGTTCGAGCCGGTCCCGGGCACCCGGATCGGCGCCGCCTACCACCACGGCTACGATCTCGATCTGCCGACCGACACATTCCTCGGCTTTAAGGGCGTGGCCGAGGCGAGCCTGCCGAACTGGGTCCAGATCGGAGTGACGCAGAGCGTCTCCGACAAGCTGCGGATCATGGCCGAGGGACGCTGGATCAACTGGTCGAGGTTCGACAGCATCGATATCTCGACCCAGGCGCTCGAGGGCGGGCCGTTCGACGCGCTCAGTTCGGTCAGCGACGTGCAGGGCTACAACGACTCGCTGTTCTTCGCGGTCGGCGCCGAGTACGACGTCAGCGACCGGTTCACCGTCCGCGGCGGCGTGGCCTGGGACGAGACCCCGACCTCGGACAAGTTCCGCACCGCGCGCATACCGGACGAGGACCGGGTCTGGTTCTCGCTCGGCGCGAGCTACAACCTGTCCGACTCGATGTCGGCCGACTTTGCCTATTCCTACCTGCACGCCTTGAGGAAAGCCGACGTGACGCTGCGCAACGGCCCTCTGGCGGGCTCCGAGGTCGAATACGACGGCGGCGCGCACATCATCTCGCTGGGCTGGCATCTCAAGTTCTAGAGCGGCGCCAGGTCGCCCTCTGCCTGCCCGGCCCGGAACGCGGTCGTGAACCGCGCCAGCGTTCCGGCGCCGATGGCGTCGCGCAGGCCGGCCATAAGCTGCTGGTAATAATGCAGGTTGTGCCAGGTCAGCAGCATCGAGGCGATGATCTCGCCGGCCTTGTTGACATGGTGCAGATAGGCCCGGCTGTAGCCGCGGCAGGCCGGGCAGGCGCAATCCGGGTCGAGCGGGCGCGGGTCGGCGCGGTGGCGGGCGTTCCTGATGTTGACCACGCCGCGCCGGGTGAACGCCTGGCCGGTGCGGCCCGAGCGCGAGGGCAGCACGCAGTCGAACATATCGACCCCGCGCGCCACCGCGCCGACCAGGTCGTCGGGCTTGCCGACCCCCATCAGATAGCGCGGCCGGTCGTCGGGCAGCATGCCTGGGGCGGTGTCCAGCACCTCGAACATTCGCGCCTGCCCCTCGCCCACGGCGAGCCCGCCGATGGCGTAGCCCTCGAAACCGATCTCTTGAAGTGATTTGGACGATTCCTCGCGCAAGTCGGTGAAAATACTCCCTTGCTGGATTCCGAACAGCGCATATCCTGGCCGGTCGCCGAAGGCCTCGCGCGAACGCCGCGCCCAGCGCATCGAGAGCCGCATCGACTCCGCCGCGACCCCCTCCTCGGCCGGAAAGGGGGTGCATTCGTCGAACGCCATGACGATATCGGCGCCCAGCAGCGCCTGGATCTCCATCGAGGACTCCGGGCCGAGCATGTGTTCCGAGCCGTCGATATGGCTGCGAAAGCGCACCCCGTCCTCGCTGATCCGGCGCAACGCGGCCAGACTCATCACCTGGTAGCCGCCCGAATCGGTCAGGATCGGGCCGTCCCAGTTCATGAACCGGTGCAGCCCGCCGAGGTCGGCGATGCGCCGCGCGCCGGGCCGCAGCATCAGGTGATAGGTGTTGCCCAGCACGATATCGGCGCCGGTCGCCGCCACGCTTCCCGGCAGCATCGCCTTGACCGTGCCCGCGGTGCCCACCGGCATGAAGGCGGGGGTGGCGATCGCTCCGCGCGGGGTGACGATCCGCCCCCGGCGCGCCAGCCCGTCGCGGGAATCGATCTCAAAGCTGAAATGAGACATGCGGTTTCTCTGGACGATATGGTTGAGGCTTTCTATATGGTATTATCGGAAAACCAAGGGATCATGTTCATGAACGTCCAGACCGCCGAGCCCATCATCGCGCCGTCCAGCACCGACCACCCGCTCTACGAGCAGATCGTCGAGGCCTGCCGGACCGTGCATGACCCGGAGATTCCGGTGAATATCTACGACCTCGGCCTGATCTACCGCATCGCCATCGACGGCGAGGGCAATATCGAGATCGACATGACCCTGACCGCGCCCGGCTGCCCGGTGGCCGGCGAGATGCCGGGCTGGGTCGCCGATGCGGTCGAGCCGCTGCCCGGGGTCAAGACGGTCAATGTCGAGCTGGTCTGGGACCCACCCTGGGGCATGGAGATGCTGTCCGACGAGGCCCGGCTGGAACTCGGCTTCATCTGACGCCATGGCCCTGCCCACGACCTGCCTCGGGGCCTATCCGAAACCCGATTACCTGCCGATCAAGGACTGGTTTCAGGTCAACCACGACCAGGAGAACTATGTCGACGAGGTGGTGCGCGGCTATGCCCGCGCCGCCGGGGCCGATGGGGCCGAGGCCCTGTTCGACCGGG
>JACZTQ010000267.1 GCA_022573605.1 Pseudomonadota bacterium
CAAGCGCTGGGCCTGCCCGGCAACGCCCCGGACGCGATTCGCGCCACCGCGAACAAGCACCGGTTCCGCACCCGGCTGGCCAATTCCGGTCTGCCGGGGCCGCGCTTCTTCCTGGTGCCGGCCGGCGACGACCCGGGCCCGGCGGCGCGCGGCTCGTTCTACCCGGCGGTGCTGAAACCGCTGGCGCTGTCGGCCAGCCGGGGCGTCATCCGGGCCGACGACCCGGATCAGTTCGCCGCAGCGCTCAGGCGCATCCGCACCATTCTGGCCGACGCCGGCACCACCGGGGAGGCTGCGGGCCAGGTCCTGGTCGAGGACTACATCCCCGGCGCCGAGGTGGCGCTGGAGGGGTTGCTCGTCGGCGGCGCGCTCACGGTGCTGGCGCTGTTCGACAAGCCCGACCCGCTGGAGGGCCCGTATTTCGAGGAGACGATCTATGTCACGCCGTCGCGCCTGGACGCAGGGGTGCAGGACGCCATCGCCACCACGGTGCGCCGGGCGGTGGCCACGCTGGGCCTGCGGGAGGGTCCGATCCACGCCGAGATGCGCCTCAACGAGGGCGGCGTCTGGCTGATCGAGATAGCACCGCGCTCGATCGGCGGGCTGTGCTCGCGGGCCCTGAGCTTCGGCGCCGGCGGGCGGCTCGAGGACCTGATCCTGCGCCACGCCCTGGGCCTGCCGGTCCCGGCCGCCGAGCTGGAGCATCCGGCAACGGGAGTGATGATGATCCCGATCCCGGCCGCCGGAACCCTGGCCCATGTCGCCGGCCTCGAGGCGGCCCGCGCAGTCGCCGGGATCGATGATGTGACCATCAGCATTCCGCTCGGCGGGGCGGTGGTGCCGGTGCCCGAGGGCCAGCGCTATCTCGGCTTCATCTTCGCCCGCGCCGATACCCCGGAGGCGGTGGAGGCGGCGCTGCGCGAGGCGCATGGAAAGCTGGCGTTCACCATCGAGCCGGTTTGATGCTGGCCCTCGTCGAGCTTGGCCATGGCATAGTCGACCGGTGTCGCGGGCGACAATCCGACGGTATTTGTCTCCCGCGGCCCCGGCCCTGGATCGCGCTGGTGCTGGGGTTGCTGCTGACGGCCTGTGCGGCGCCGCCGCCGGCCCCGCCGCCGAGCCAACCCGACCTGGACGCGAAGACCATCATTTTCGTCGCCAGCAACGGCTGGCACAGCAGCATCATCGTGGCCAAGGCCGACCTTCCGCCCGACCGGCTTGCCGAGACGGCGGATTTCCCCGAGGCGCGGTTTCTCGAGTTCGGCTGGGGCGACGCAGTCTACTATCCGGCCAGGCGGGCGACCCTTGGCATGACGCTGCGCGCCGCACTCGTTCCGACACCGGCCGTCGTTCATGTCGTTGGCCTGAGGGCGGAACCGGCGCGCTCCTCCCCCGGGGCCGAGGTTGTTTCACTTGCCATCGACGACAGGAACTTCGGCCGTCTGGTCGATTTCATCGACGCCAGTTTCGAGCGCTCCGGCGCCGCGCGCGCCGCCGCCACCGGGCCGGGGTTCACCGCCGCGAGCCGCTTTTATCCCGCCAAAGGCCGCTTTCACCTGTTCAACACCTGCAACACCTGGACCGCCCGCGCGCTCGCCGCGGCGGGGTTCGAGGTCAGCGCCTCGGGGACTTTTCGCGCCGAAGCGCTGATGCGACAGGTGCGCGCCCTGGCCAGACCCCGATGACGCGGCCACCCGCCCCGTTCACCCAGCCCCCGGCTCCGGCATCAGGAAATTGCCGCGCAGCAGGGCGATGGGGCGCGACCGGCTGTCCTGCCAGGCCTCGACGTGGAGGTTGGCGACCCGGCGGCCGGTCTTTTGCACCTTGGCCCGGGCGAAGGTCTCGCGAGAGAGACCGGGGCGCAGGTAGTCGATGGTGATATCGATGGTCTTCGGATAGGGCGGGAAGCTGCCCGCGGCGATCCGCTCGGCGGCCTCGCCGCCCGCCTCCATCAGCCCCAGGACCTGGTCCCAGGCGAGTTGCATCAGCGCCGTGATCTCGAGGAACGAGCCGGTGACGCCGCCGTGCAGCGCCGGCAGGAAGGGGTTGCCGACCAGCCCCTCGCGGAACGGAAGCCGCCCGGTCAACTCGTCGCCGAGCCGGTCGAAGCGCACGCCCAGGAGCCGGTTGTAGGGCACCGTGCCGGCCAGCGCCGCCAGCACCGCGTCGCGTTCGGCCTGACGCTCGGCCGGGGGTGGGGTGGCACTCATCTCACGCCTCTCCTTCCATACCATGGTTCACCGGCGTGACCCCGGCCCCCGCCCCGCCGCCCGGCCAGCGATGATACCGGGGCAGGATCGGCGGCCAGGCGGGGCCGCGAATGCCGTGGGTTCGGGAAAGTGGCCGAACGGCCGGGGCGGCACGGGCCCTCCCGGGTGACCCTTGGTTCTCTGGATGAGGCGGCCGCGTCAAGGTCGATTTTGCCTCTGTCGCCGGGCCGCGGGTGGGCGATCGCGGCTCTCATCGGCGCCGGTGCGGTTGCCCCGGCCCCCGAGCCGATCGGGGGGCAGGCGCGAGGCGTGATAAACAAAGCCCCATCCCCGCATTTACCTGCCCCACCGATCCGGTCTACTCTCGCCCCATGCCGGTGCTGATCCTCTCCCACCCGTCGAGCCATGCTCACGTCACCCCGCCCGGCCATCCGGAACGGGTGGCGCGGATCGAGACGGTCGATGGGGTGCTGGCCGAAGCGCCCTACGACGCCCTGCCGCGCACCGAGGCGCCGGCCGCGACCGACGACCAGATCGGGCGCGCCCATGACGCCGCCTATGTCGAGATGGTCAAATCCAGCGCCCCGGCCGAGGGCTGGGCCAGTCTGGACCCCGATACCCATATGTGCCCGGACAGCCTGGAGGCGGCGCGCCATGCCGCCGGCGCCGTCATCGCCGCCGTCGAGGCGGTGGTCGGCGGCGCCCACCAGGCCGCCTTCTGCGCCGTGCGGCCCTGCGGGCACCACGCCACCCGCGACCGGGCGATGGGGTTCTGCCTGTTCAACAACGTCGCCATCGGGGCGCGCCACGCGCTCGACGCGCTGGGGGTGGCCAAGCTCGCCATCGTCGATTTCGATGTCCATCACGGCAACGGCACCCAGGATATCTTCTGGTCCGAACCGCGGGTGATGTTCGCCTCGACGCACCAGATGCCGCTCTATCCCGGCTCCGGGGCGGCGCACGAGACCGGACTCGGCAATATCTTCAACGCGCCGCTCGATCCGATGAGCGGCGGGCGCGAGATGCGGCTGGCCTACGAGGGCATCGTGTTCCCGGCGCTGCGCGCGTTCGACCCCGACCTGATCATGATCTCGGCCGGGTTCGACGCCCACCGCGACGACCCGCTGGCCAATCTGAACTGGCTCACCGAGG
Organism: Pseudomonadota bacterium; assembly: GCA_022573605.1. Taxonomy (GTDB): domain Bacteria; phylum Pseudomonadota; class Alphaproteobacteria; order Rhodobacterales; family Rhodobacteraceae; genus Thermohalobaculum. Next base: position 3,363 of record JACZTQ010000267.1, read on the forward strand.
ATTTTGGCTGGGTCACCGGCGAAATCTGCAAGATCGCGGCCGAATGCTGCGCGGGCAGGGTGGTCTCGACGCTGGAGGGCGGCTATGACCTCGACGGGTTGGCGGCGTCTGTGCGGGCCCATCTCGACGCGCTGATTGCCCATGTGGAGACACTGGCCCATGTGGAGACACTGGAATGACTGACAAGCCGATTGACGGGCCGATTGCGGAGTTGACTTTCGAGCAGGCGCTGGCGGCGCTGGAGCAGGTGGTGAGCCAGCTCGAGGGCGGGCAGGTTCCGCTGGAGCAATCGATCGCGCTCTATGAGCGCGGCGACGCGCTGAAGAAGCATTGCGAGGCGAAGCTGGGCGAGGCGGAACTGAAGGTCGAGAAGATCGTCGCCGGCGGCGATGGCACGGCGGCGGGCACAGCGCCCTTCAATACTGAGTGAGCCGGGCGGCGGCGCATTGCCAACAGGCGCGTAATCTGCCAATCAGCGCCAGTTGAACAACCCGGTTTAATACCAAGGAGAATTCGGTGACCAACCGACCGGAGACCCCGACCCTCGACCGCGTCAAGGATCCCTCGGACCTGCGCGGCATGACCGATTCCGAGCTCAAGCGGCTGGCCGACGAGCTTCGGGCCGAGACCATCTCGGCGGTCTCCGTCACCGGCGGGCATCTCGGCGCCGGGCTCGGCGTGGTCGAGCTGACGGTGGCGATCCACGCGGTCTTCAACACCCCCCACGACAAGCTGATCTGGGATGTCGGCCACCAGTGCTACCCGCACAAGATCCTGACCGGGCGGCGCGACCGTATCCGGACGCTGCGCCAGGGCGGTGGGCTGTCGGGCTTCACCAAGCGGGCCGAGAGCGAATACGACCCGTTCGGCGCGGCGCACAGCTCGACCTCGATCTCCTCGGCCCTGGGTTTCGCCGTGGGCCGGGAACTGGGCTGCGACACCGGCGACGCCATTGCGGTGATCGGTGATGGGGCGATGACGGCGG
>JACZTQ010000027.1 GCA_022573605.1 Pseudomonadota bacterium
CCCCCTGCTTGCGGTAGCGCGCCAGGTAGACCCCGGCGCGCGCCTCGCCGCCCGAATCCCGGGCCAGGCGCGCGGCCAGGGCCTCGACCCCGGGGGTCTCGTGGCGCAGCGCCTTCATCAGCCGGAACATGCCGTTGCCGTGCAGCGCCGAGCCGATGAAGGCCGGCGTCACGTTGCCTTCCTTGAGCACCCGGGCGCAGATCGCGTAGACCGCGCCGCTGGCCGGCTCGCGGTCCTCGATGATCTCCTCCAGCAGCCAGTCGTCATAGTCGGAGAGACTCTCGAGGAACTCGCCCCTGGCCTCTTGTTCGCGCTCGATCAGATCCTCGGGGATCTCGATCAGGTCCGAGGGCTCGTCGCCCGGGCGGTAGCGCCAGGCCCGCTCGGACACCAGGTCGACGGCGCCGACGATACGGCCGCCCTCGCGGATCGGGATCTGGCGCAGCACCACCGGGTGCTTGCAATAGGATTGCAGCGCGGCGACGATTTCGCTGGCCGGCGAGCGCGCCTCGTCGATCCGGTTGATCAGCAGGAAGGCGGGAACCCCGGCCGCTTCGGCCAGCCGGATATAGGGGGCCGCCAGCACCGCCTGCTCGGGCTGGGGCGAGACGCAGATCACCGCGGCGTCGGCGACCAGCATGGCGTCCATCGCTTGTTGCATGAATTCCAGCGAGCCGGGACAGTCGAGCGCGGTCCAGTCGTCGCCGAGGAAGCTGAAGCGCACGGCGCGGGTCTCGTAGGCGGTCGCGGGCTGGGGATGGCCGTCCTCCAGCCCGCAGAGCTTGTCCACCAGCGTCGACTTGCCGGTGCCCGCGGCGCCCAGCACAACGATGCATCTTGTCATCCCGATCCTCCCGGTGTTCGCGTTGTCGCCATTCTCGTCATGGCTCTTCTGATTATGGTCGTCGAGGCCGCCGCACTTGTCGGGCGCCGGGAATCGGAAGCTTACATAATTCTGGCCCGGCGCCATAGGTTTCGCGCGGCGCGAATGACGATCTGCCGCCGCGGCTTCTTTAACCGCAGGTTAACCATGCTGCTGGTCTGTGGCTTCGAGCGCCGTTAATGTGCGGCAAAGGTGAGGATTCGCGGCAAGGAGGTCTCCGCCATGGCAGGCAGCGTCAACAAGGTTATCCTGATCGGCAATCTGGGGGCCGACCCCGAGGTGCGCACGTTCCAGAACGGCGGCAAGGTCTGCAACCTGCGGATCGCCACCTCGGAGAGCTGGCGCGACAAGCAGTCCGGCGAGCGCCGCGAGCGGACCGAGTGGCATTCGGTGGCGATCTTCTCGGAACAGTTGATCCGGGTTGCCGAGCAATATCTGCACAAGGGCTCGAAAATCTATCTCGAGGGCCAGCTCGAGACCCGCAAATGGCAGGACCAGAGCGGCCAGGACCGCTATTCGACCGAGGTCGTGCTGCGCCCCTACCGCTCGGAACTGACCATGCTCGACCGCCGCGAAGGCGGCGATGGCGGCGGCGGCGGTTACGACGGCGGCCAGCAGGGCGGCGGTTCCGACGGCGGCCAGCAGGGCGGCGGTTCCGACGGCGGCCAGCAGGGCGGCGGTTCCGATGATCGCGGCGGCGCCGGCAACGGCGGCGGTGGCGGTGGCGGTGGTGGCGCTGGCGGCGGTGGTGGCCCCGACGACGATATCCCGTTCTGATCTCCCGCGCCGACCGCCAGACATGACCCGGTCGCGCCGCCGCGACGGCGGCGCGGCCGGCCTTGTCACCGTGGCTTGTGATGTGAGTGCGATTTCCGGCCAATCAGAACCACGTCATGCCCGGGCTTGACCCGGGCATCCAGTCCTTAACCGATTGATCCAAAGACTGGATTGCCGGGTCAGGCCCGGCAATGACCAGAGCAAGAGCGATTCCATCCGAATGGCAATCGCCCTGATCGCCGGGCGCCTGAAATATCGGGGTTGCGATTGCTCCCCGCCACTCCCTGTCGTATAATCCCGGCCAACAAAAACACCCGCCGGAACATGCTGGCGGCGGGGCCGGGGGCAGGAGCTTTCAGTGAGCGACGACGACGATCCCGACGGCGGTCCGGAAGGCGGCGGCAAGCAGCCCGAACTGCCCGAACGCCACATCCACGACGGCCCCACCATCGCCGTCGAGGAGGAGATGAAGCGCAGCTATCTCGACTACGCCATGAGCGTGATCGTCAGCCGCGCCATCCCCGATCTGCGTGACGGCCTCAAGCCGGTGCACCGGCGCATCCTCTACGCCATGCACGAATCCGGCAATGCCTGGGACAAGCCCTACCGCAAGTCGGCCCGCCCGGTCGGCGAGGTCATGGGCAAGTACCACCCCCACGGCGACAGCGCCATCTACGACGCCCTGGTGCGCATGGCGCAGGACTTCTCGATGCGCCTGCCGCTCTTGGACGGCCAGGGCAACTTCGGCTCGATGGACGGCGATAACGCGGCGGCGATGCGCTACACCGAAGTGCGGATGGCCAAAGCGGCCGAGATGCTGCTGGCCGATATCGACAAGGACACGGTCGATTTCCAGGCCAATTACGACGGCAAGGACCGCGAGCCGGTGGTGCTGCCGGCGCGCTACCCGAACCTGCTGGTCAATGGCGGCTCGGGCATCGCGGTGGGCATGGCGACCAATATCCCGCCGCACAACCTCGGCGAGGTGATCGACGCCACCCTGGCGCTGATCGAGAACCCCGCCCTCACCATCCCGGAGCTGATGGAGTTCATCCCGGCGCCCGATTTCCCCACCGGGGCGCTGATCCTGGGCCAGTCCGGGGCGCGCAAGGCCTACATGACCGGACGCGGCTCGGTGATCATCCGGGCCAAGACCCGGATCGAGGAGATCCGCAAGGACCGCTTCGCCATCATCGTCGACGAGGTGCCCTACCAGGTCAACAAGGCGACCATGATCGAGAAGATCGCCGAGCTGGCGCGCGACAAGAAGATCGAGGGCATCGCCCATGTCCAGGACGAGTCCGACCGTCTCGGCATTCGGGTGGTGATCGAGCTGAAGCGCGACGCCACCCCCGACGTGGTGCTGAACCAGCTCTACCGCTTCACCCCGCTGCAAACCCATTTCGGCTGCAACATGCTGGCGCTGAACAACGGCCGGCCCGAGCAGCTCGACCTCAAGGCGATCCTCTCGGCCTTCATCGTGTTTCGCCAGGAGGTGGTGGCGCGGCGCACCGCCCACCTGCTGACCCGGGCGCGCGAGCGGGCCCATGTGCTGTGCGGCCTCGCGGTCGCGGTCGAGAACGCCGACGAGGTGGTCGCCACGATCCGCGCCTCGCCCGACCCGGCGACCGCGCGCGAGCGCCTGAAGGAACGCCGCTGGCCGGCCGAGAAGATCGCCGCCTACCTCCTGCTGATCGACGACCCGGCCCACCGGATCAACGAGGACGGGACCTATTACCTCTCCGACACCCAGGCCCGCGCGATCCTCGATCTCCGGCTCCAGCGCCTGACCGCGATGGGGGTGGCCGAGATCGGCGAGGAACTGCACGGCCTGGCCGGCAAGATCACCGACTATCTCGACATCCTGCGCTCGCGCGAGCGCATCCTGGCGATGCTCTCGGACGAGCTGCGCGAAGTGCGCGACGAATTCGCCACGCCGCGGCGCTCGGAGATCATCGAGTGGGAGGGCGACCTCGAGGACGAGGACCTGATCGAGCGCGAGGACATGGTGGTCACCGTCACCCATGGCGGCTACATCAAGCGCACCCCGCTGGCCGAGTTCCGCACCCAGGGACGCGGCGGCAAGGGCCTGATGGGGATGACGACCAAGGACGAGGACTTCGTCACCCGGCTGTTCGTCGCCAACACCCACACGCCGATCCTGTTCTTCACCACCGACGGCATCGTCTACAAGCTCAAGACCTGGCGCCTGCCGCTGGGCGGGCGCAATGCGCGGGGCAAGGCGATCGTCAACGTGCTGCCGGTGACGGCGGGCGTCTCGATCGCGGCGATGATGCCGGTCGACGTGCCCGAGGAGGAGTGGGACAAGCTCCAGATCGTCTTTGCCACCTCGCGCGGCAGCGTGCGCCGCAACCGGCTGAGCGATTTCACCAATGTCATGCGCAACGGCAAGATCGCGATGAAATTCGAGGGCGAGGAGGCCGACACAAGGCTGATCGGCGCCCGCATCTGCGACGAGGGCGACGATGTGTTGCTGGTCACCGCGCTGGGCAAGGCGATCCGGTTCCCGACCACCGCGGTGCGGGTTTTCGTCGGGCGGGGCTCGACCGGCGTGCGCGGGATCAGGCTGGCCAAGGGCAACGAGGTCGTCTCGATGGCGGTGATCCGCCATTTCGAGGCCACGGCGGAGGAGCGCTCCGCCTATCTGAAGATGCGCCGCGCGGTTGCAGGCGGGCTCGACGAGGGCGAGGAGGCGGAGGCCGGTCCCGAGTCCGATGGCGAGGCGCCGGTGATCGACATCGCCCTGCCCGAGGGCCGCTACGCCGAGATGTCGGCGGCCGAGGACCTGATCCTGACCATCACCGAGACCGGCTCGGGCAAGATCTCGTCGAGCCACGGCTACCCGGTGCGCGGGCGCGGCGGGCAGGGGGTCTGGGCGATGGACTCGAAAATGCGCGGCGGCCGGCTGGTGGCCTCGTTCCCGGTCGAGATCGACGACCAGATCATGCTGGTGACCGACACCGGCCAGTCGATCCGCTGCCCGGTCTCGGGCATCTCGTTCCGCTCGCGCGGGGCCGGGGGGGTGCGGGTGTTCCGCACCGCCGAGGACGAGAAGGTTGTCTCGGTGGCCTGGATCGCGGAGCAGGGCGAGGAAGATGAGGGGGAGGAGGGCTAAACGCTCGCCGCCGCCCCACATTAAACGGCGGGTCGTCCCGACTCACCATTGTATGTTCCCCCGGCCTCTTGATCTCGTCATGATTGGGGTGCGCGAGATGAGGACACTGAATGCTAATTCTACCGTTTGAGCATCGCTCCGTTATGGTGCCCGACGGGACGAACATTTTTGGTGGGATTTCCGAGGAAGTGTCGGGCGCCACCGGTCTCGCACAAACGGAAATTCGGCTCCTGAACGGCTTTGACACCGGGCGCCACAACGGGTTTGGACTCCGTCACATCGAAACCTACAGCAACCGCAGGAATTTTGCTCTGGATTCCCTGGGTTTCCGAACGATCAGCCACATGGTTTGGCATGTGTGCCGAGACTTCGACAAGCTATGTACTGCTCGCGAGGATAGATTTATCCTGTACAGACGGAAGGGCAGCCTTTGGATTAAGGCCATTGTCGGTTGGAGCAATGAACGAAACTGCTGGCATGTGGTCACGGCGCTTCCAACCGCAACATCTCGCGAGCAAATTTTGTGGGAAAGTGACGCGGACTGATTGGAGCGTACCCAATCTGGCCTAGCCGATAGCCCCCGCTGCGTGACAACACCGCTGAACTTGCGGCAAACGATGGTCCCAACGCTTACGGAGTCCGCTCAAGGCAATATATAAACCTTGTCTTTATATTTTGCAACCAAACGGACTCGCATTGCAGCCAATCTCGCCCGAGTCCTGGATATGGCTCTACCCAGTCGCGAGGGGGGGGTGAGCGAGCGTAGGGTGCGCATTTTGCGCACCGTTGGTGCGCGGCGGTGCGCACAATGCGCACCCTACGGGCGCTCGAAACTTCCGCCGGACAACGGCCCCCGCACCCATTTCTCGCCGTCGAAATGGATGCCGCACTCCTCCTTGGCCTGGTCCCGCCAGCGTCCGGCCCTCGGGTCTTCTCCCGCGCGCACCTGCGTCGTGCACGGCGCGCAGCCGATCGAGGGGAACCCCCGCGCCACCAGCGGATGCGGCGGCAGGCCGTGCGCGGCCATGTAGCCGCGCACCATGGCGCCGTCCCAATGGGCCAGCGGGTTGACCTTCAGCAGGCCGTTCTCGCGGTCTTCCTCGAACAGCTCCAGCCCGGCCCGGCTCGCCCCCTGGGCCCGCTTGCGCCCGGTGATCCAGGCACCATACGGCGCCAGGGCGCGGCGCAGCGGCAGGGTCTTGCGGATAAAGCAGCAGGCGTCGGTGTTGTCGCGGTGCAGCGTGCCGTCGGGGTCGTCGCCCGCCAGATCGTCCGGGTCGGGCCGGATCAGCCGCAGGTCGGTCAGGCCGAGCCGCGAGGCCAGTTCGCGCTGATAGACCAGCGTCTCCGCAAAAAGCATGCCGGTTTCCAGGAACAGCACCGGGGTGGTGCGCTCTATCCGCGCGATCATGTGCAGCAGCACCGCCGAATCCGCCCCGAACGACGAGACCAACGCCACGCCGTCGCGGTACTGGTGGCGGATCACGTCGTCGAGCAGCACAACCGCCTCGCTGGCCGCGTGAACCCGGTTCAGCACCTGCGCGTTGGCGTGCGGGCTGAGGCGGCGGAACGGGGTTTGCGGCGCTGACGCGAATGCCGGTCTCGCGGCCACGGTCCCTGCCGTCATTCCCGCGCAGGCGGGAATCTCATGCCTGTCCGTCGAGATTCCCGCCTGCGCGGGAATGACGGATGCGGGGGCTGGATCGCTAGCCATCGCCCGCCGTCCGCCGCGCATCGAGGATCGAGCCGCGCCCGGCCAGGCCGCGCTGGTAGCCCAGCGTGATCCGCCCCTCCGCCGCCGCCCAGTGCTCCGGCGGCTGGCGCTCGGCGACGCTGTCGGGCAGCAAGACCTCGTCGAAGCCGCAGGCCAGCAGAAAGTCGAACTGGTCCGAGATCACCGGCCCGGTGGCGCGCAGCCGCCCCTCATAGCCGAGCGCGCGCAGGCAATGGCCGATCGAGAAGCCGCGCCCGTCGGTGAAGCTGGGGAAATCGACCGAGATCAGCGACAGCCGGTCGAAATGCGGCTTCACGCGCTCCGGATCGGTGTCGTTGGGCAGGTGGACGCCCAGTTCCAGCCCCGCCGCCAGCGCCTCGTCCAGCCGCTCCAGCGCCACGATCACCGAACCGCTCGAAGGCAGCGGGTCCTCGGCGCCGAGCACGGTCCAGATATCCTCGGCCGGGCCGAGCCGGTCAATCAGCCGTGGCATAGAGCGCCTCCTTGAACGGCTCCATGCCGACCCGGCGGTAGGTCTGGAGGAAGGTCTCGCGCCGGCCCTGGCGCAGGTCGAGATAGATGTCGACGATCTTCTCGATCACGTCCGGCAGCTCGTCGTAGCCGAAGCCCGGCCCGAGGCGCTGGCCCAGCGCCGCGTCCTCGGTCGATTCCCCGCCGAGCGTGATCTGGTAGTTCTCCACCCCCGCCTTGTCGAGGCCGAGGATGCCGATATGGCCGATATGGTGGTGGCCGCAGGCGTTGATGCAGCCCGAGATCTTGATCGACAGCGGGCCGATCTCGCGCTGCCGCTTGTTGCTGGCGAAGCGCTTCGAGATCGCCTGCGCCACCGGGATCGAGCGGGCCGTGGCCAGGGCGCAATAATCCAGCCCCGGGCAGGCGATGATATCGGTCACCAGCCCCTTGTTCGGCGCCTCCAGCCCGATCGCCGCCAGCCCGCGATAAACTTTATAGAGATCGCCCAGCGCCACATGCGGCAGCACCACGTTCTGCTCGTGGGTGATGCGCATCTCGTCCACCGAGTAGCTCTCGGCCAGGTCCGCCATCGCCCGCATCTGCTCGGCGGTGGCATCCCCGGGGACGCCGCCGATGGGCTTCAGCGAGATCGTCGCGGCCACGTAGCCGGGCACCCGGTGCGCGCTTGTGTTGCGCTCGACCCACTGGGCGAAATCCGGGTCGAGCGTCTTCATGCGCTCGAAGGCGACCGGGGCGCTCGGCTTTTCGGTCAGTTCCGGCGGGGCGAAATAGGCCGCGATGCGTTCCATTTCGCCCTCGGGCGCGGTCACCGCGGCGCGGTCCATGGTGGCGAATTCGCGCTCGACCTGGTCGCGGAAGGCGTCGATGCCGGTCTCGTGGACCAGGATCTTGATCCGGGCCTTGTACTTGTTGTCGCGCCGCCCATGCAGGTTGTAGACCCGCAGGATGGCCTCGACATAGGGCAGCAGGTCCGCCTTGGGCAGGAAGGCGCGCAGTTCCTTGGCGATCATCGGGGTGCGGCCCATGCCGCCGCCGACCAGCACCCGGTAACCCACCTCGCCGGCCTCGCCCCGGACGATCTGGATGCCGATGTCGTGCACCTTGATGGCGGCGCGGTCGTGCTCCGATCCGGTCACGGCGAACTTGAACTTGCGCCCCAGATAGGTGAATTCCGGGTGCAGGCTCGACCACTGGCGCAGCAACTCGGCGGTGATCCGCGGGTCCTCGATCTCCTCCGGCGCGACCCCGGCAAAGGGGTCGGAGGTGATGTTGCGGATGCAGTTGCCCGAGGTCTGGATGGCGTGCATCTCGACCGTGGCCAGCGCCTCCAGGATATCCGGCACGTCCTTCAGCTTGGGCCAGTTGTACTGGATGTTCTGGCGCGTGGTGAAGTGGCCGTAGCCCTTGTCCCAGGTCTCGGCGATATGGGCCAGCATCCGCATCTGGCGGCCGTTCAGGGTGCCGTAGGGGATGGCGACGCGCAGCATGTAGGCGTGGAGTTGCAGATAGAGCCCGTTCATCAGCCGCAAGGGCTTGAACTCGGCCTCGTTCAGCGCCCCGGTCAGGCGGCGCTCGACCTGGTCGCGGAACTCCGCCACCCGCTCGTCGACGAAGCGGCGGTCGAACTCGTCGTAGCGATACATAGGCGCCTCCTCGTTCCTGGTCTCGCGTCAGTCTTATGCGCCTGTTCCAAAAGCTGCTGCGCATCTTTTGGGCGCTCCGCCCCCCACCCCTCCTCCCCGCCCAACCACCGATGGTACCCGGGCATGATCGGTGGTTGGGCGGGGAGGAGGGGTGGGGGGCGGCGCCGGAAATCCGCCAAGCGGATTTCGTCACGGGCATCAAACCGGCACTAAATCCTCCTCAGGCGGCGCGGCGCTCCGCCGGCGCGGCCACGCCGAACGGGATGGTGGGAACCCCGCTGACCCGGATCCGTTCGCGGCGCAGTACCGGGACCGGTCGGCCGGTGGCGACCGAGACCTCGATCAGATAGGGGCCGACGACGATGTTGGCGTCCTCGCCGGCGACGCCGTCAGCCTCCAGAACCTCCGCCTCGTCCCTCGACAGGGCGACCCGCGCCTCGGCGATATCGCGCACCCAGCCAAGGGCGCCGAGAAAGACGCTGTCGCCTTCGATCAGATCGTTGGCGGTGACGACAGAGGGTTTGAATTCCTTGGCCATGGTGCGGGTCCTCCGTCTTCAGGTTCGGTTGGGCGCGACCGTCGGGGCGAGGCCGTCAAGTGTCTCGCTCGCCCGGGTGGTGCGATGAAAATCGGCCATCATGCGACTTTCAGCCTCCGCTTCAGTTCCGACGACGAGGTGGTGTACTGGAACCGCAGCTTCTCGTCGGGCCGGGCGATGCGGAAGGCTTCCTGGGCCGCCAGCGCGCTCTCGTGGAAGCCGCACAGAATCAGCTTCAGCTTGCCGGGGTAGGAATTGATGTCGCCGATGGCGAAAATGCCCGGCGTTGAGGTCTGGAACTTCGCCGTATCGACCCGGATCTGCTTGCCGTCCTCCAGGTCCAGCGACCACTCGGCGATCGGGCCGAGCTCGATATTGAGGCCGAAGAAGGCCAACACCCGGTCGGCTTCGATCGTGGTCGAGCCGGTCTCGCTCTTCACCGTCACGGCGGTCAGTTCGCCGTTGTCACCGTCGAGCCGCTCCAGCACGCCCATGACGAAATTCATCCGGCCCTCGGCGACCGCGGCCTCCATCGCCCGGACGGTATGCGGCACGGCGCGGAACTTGTCGCGGCGGTGCACCAGGGTCAGCGACTTGACCGCGGGCAGCAGGTCGAGCGCCCAGTCCAAGGCCGAATCGCCGCCGCCCAGAATCACCAGGTCGCTTCCCTCGAATTCGGCCCGCTCGCGCACGGCGTAGAACAGCGACTTGCCCTCGTAGGGTTCGATGCCGCCCAGCTTCAGCCGGCGCGGCGTGAAGCTGCCGACGCCGGCGGCGATGAAGACCACCGGGGCGACATGCACCTCGCCGGCATCGGTGACGATCTGGAAGCTGCCGTCGGGGCGCCTGGTCAGGCTGTCGACGCGCTGATTGAAGCGGAATTCGGGCTCGAACGGCGCGATCTGTTCGATCAGCCGGTCGGTCAGCTCCTGTCCCGAGATCACCGGCCAGCCCGGGATGTCGTAGATCGGCTTGTCCGGGTAGAGCTCGGCGCATTGCCCGCCGGGGCGGTCGAGGGTGTCGATCAGCCGGGCCTTCAGGCCCAGGAGTCCGAGCTGGAACGCCGCGAACAGGCCGACCGGCCCGGCGCCGATGATCAGCACGTCGGTCTCCTGGCTGCGCAGCGGCGAGACGAAATCGGCGGGGCTCATTCCATTTATCTCCATTCCGGCGTGTTGCTGGATATTTAGCGCGCCTGAAGGGGGAAATCAATAATCTACACGGATAATAATTTCGAAAATAAACTCACATAAAAATTACGTTAATATCAGACCCCGGTGACCGGACCGGTGGCGGCAGACCCCTTCCGTTCCCGGGGAGGCGCTGCAAGTCCCGGTAAGTGCGGCGGTATCCCCTCTCCCTGAAAGGGGGAGGGTTAGGGTGGGGGCCGGTGCCGCAGGTGTGGGCGGTCGCCGCAACAGGGGCGATGCCCGATGGGCGCCAGCATATCAACCCTGTTGCGGCAACCCGGACGCTGCGTTATGCCGCGCCAATGACGAGCGAACCGCGCCGCGCCTATCTCCGCCCGCTGCCCTGCGCGCCGATGCGCCCGAATGCGCGGCCGCTGGCCGGCGGCCTGTTCGGATTCGTCGAGGTCGAGATCCTGCGGCGCGGCCAGCCCCCTGAAATCCTGCCGGTCGATGCCGCCGAGGCGCTGCATCCGGAGGAGGCGGAGACCCTGGCGCTGCTCTCGCGGGCGCGCCCGGCGCTGGCCGGCCTCGATCTCGCCCAGCCCCGGATCATGGGGGTGGTGAACGTGACCCCGGACAGTTTCTCCGACGGCGGACGGCTGGCCGGCGCCGATGCGGCGGTGGCCCATGGGCTGGCCCTGGCCGGCGCCGGGGCCGAGATCATCGACATCGGCGGCGAATCGACCCGGCCCCGCGCCGCGCCGGTCGGGCTCGACCAGGAACTGGACCGGGTGATGCCGGTGATCGAAGGGCTGAAGGCGGCCGGCTGCCCGGCGCTGCTCTCGATCGACACCCGCAAGGCGGCGGTCGCCGCGGCGGCGCTGGCGGCCGGTGCGGTGATGTTCAACGACGTCTCGGCGCTGACCCACGACCACGACAGCCCGGCGGTCGCCGCCACCGCGCCTGGCGTTTGCCTGATGCACGCCCAGGGCGACCCGCGCACCATGCAAGCCAACCCGCGCTACGGCGATGTTCTCTTGGATGTCTACGATTTTCTCGAGCTGCGCATTGCCGCCGCCGAGGCCGAGGGGATCGAGCGCGCCCGCATCGTGGTCGATCCCGGGATCGGATTCGGCAAGACCCTGGAGCACAATCTCGCCTTGTTGCGCAGGTTATCCTTATTTCACGGGCTCGGCTGCGCGGTGATGCTGGGGGTGTCGCGCAAGCGCTTCATCGGGGCGCTGTCCGGGGTCGGCGAGGCGCACCGCCGGGTGTCCGGATCGCTCGCGGCCGGGCTGGCCGGCCTGGCCCAGGGGGTGCAGATCCTCCGCGTCCACGATGTCGCCGAGACCCGCCAGGCGCTCCAGGTCTGGCGCGCGATTGCACACGAGGCATAAAGGAAAGGCAGGACCATGAGCCGCAAGTATTTCGGCACCGACGGCATCCGCGGCCGGGCCAACACGAGCCCGATGACCGCCGACGTCGCCATGCGTCTGGGGCTGGCGGCGGGGCGTTACTTCACCCGCGGCCCGCATCGCCACACCGTGGTGATCGGCAAGGACACAAGGCGCTCGGGCTACATGATCGAGACCGCGCTGACCGCCGGCTTCACCTCGGTCGGCATGGACGTGATCCAGCTCGGCCCGATGCCGACCCCGGCGGTGGGCATGCTGACCCGCTCGGTGCGGGCCGATCTGGGGGTGATGATCTCGGCCTCGCACAACCCCTTCGAGGACAACGGCATCAAGCTCTTCGGCCCGGACGGCTACAAGCTCTCCGACGAGGTCGAGGCCGAGATCGAGGCGCTGATGGACGGCACGCCGGATCTGGCGCCTCCGGGCCAGATCGGCATGGCCCGCCGGCTCGACGACGGGCGCGGGCGCTATATCGAGTTCTGCAAGGCCAGCTTCCCGCGCGGGCAGACCCTGGGCGGGCTGAAGATCGTCATCGATTGCGCCAACGGCGCCGCCTACGCCACCGCCCCCGAGGCGCTGTGGGAACTGGGGGCCGAGGTGATCCGCCTCGGGGTCAGCCCGAACGGCGAGAACATCAACCAGGGCTGCGGCTCGACCGACCCCGCCGCCTGCCGGCAGGCGGTGCTGGAGAACGGCGCCGATCTCGGCATCGCGCTCGACGGCGACGCCGACCGGGTCCAGATCATCGACGAGGCTGGCGAGATCGTCGACGGCGACCAGATCATGGCGCTGATCGCGACCCGCTGGGCCGGGCAGGGCCGCTTGGCGCACAACACCCTGGTGACCACGGTGATGTCGAATCTGGGCCTCGAGCGGCTCCTGGAAGGGCAGCGGATCGGGCTGGTCCGCACCCGGGTCGGCGACCGCTACGTGGTCGAGGCGATGCGGGCCGGGGGGTTCAACCTCGGCGGCGAGCAATCCGGCCACATCGTGCTCGCCGACTACGTGACCACCGGCGACGGGCTGCTGGCGGCGTTGCAGGTGCTGAGCGTGCTGGTGGCCGAGGAGCGCCCCGCCTCCGAGGTCTGCAAGCTGTTCGAGCCCTATCCCCAGCGCTTGCGCTCGATCCGCTTCGACCGGGCGACCCGGCCGCTGGAGGATGCGGCGGTGCGGGCGGCGATCGCCTCGGGCGAGGCCCGCCTCGGCGGCTCCGGGCGCCTGGTGATCCGCGAATCCGGCACCGAGCCGGTGATCCGGGTGATGGGCGAGGCTTCGAGCCCCGACCTGCTGGCCGAGGTCGTCGACGAGATCTGCGCCGCGGTCGAGCGGGTGGCGGGGTAGGGTGCGCATTCTGCGCACGGTCCCCCCGCGCGACCGTCTTCGACGGTGCGCAGAATGCGCACCCTACATGATGCCGTTGGCGCGCTGCATCTCGCGCACGTATTTGGTGATCCACTCGATCTGCTTGTCGGTCACGCCGGGAACCGGCGCCATGTCGCCGAAGCGCCAGTGATGCGCGCGCACACCGTTCTTTACCGCCATCACGAAGGAATAATCGCCATGGTGCGAGGGCTCGTAGATCCTGTGCACCAGGGGCGGTCCGTTTTGCGACCCCGCCGCCTTCGCGCCGTGGCAGGCGGCGCAGTTCTCCTCGAAGACCGTCTTTCCCATCTGGCCGGCCGAACTCAGCGTCGCCTCGACGATCTGGTCCGCCGGTGTTGCCGGCGCGGCCGCCGCCGCGCCGTGCATCATGGTGTTGACCGTCGGCGCCGTCGGATCGACCTCGGGCGTCGAGGCCTGCCAGAACATCACCGCCCCGCCGCCGATCACCACCAGCCCGATCGCCGCAAGCAGCCCCTTGTTCATTGCATTCTCCTGTCTGTTCCGGCCGCAGGGTGCGCATTCTGCGCACCATCCCCGGCCAACCATCCTTGAATGGTGCGCAAGATGCGCACCCCGCGGGCCGTCAGATCTTGACCGACCTCAGCCTGAGGGCGTTGCTGATGACGGAAATGGACGAGAGACTCATCGCCGCCGCCGCGAACATCGGCGAGATCAGCAGGCCGAGGAACGGGTAGAGCACACCCGCCGCGATCGGCACCCCGGCGGCGTTGTAGACCAGTGCGAAGAACAGGTTCTGGCGGATGTTGCGCATGGTCGCCGCGGACAGCCGCCGGGCGCGCACGATGCCGTCGAGATTGCCCTGTATCAGGGTGAACCCGGCGCTCTCTATGGCCACGTCGGCCCCGGTACCCATGGCGATGCCGACATCCGCCTGGGCCAGGGCCGGGGCGTCGTTGACCCCGTCGCCGGCCATCGCCACCTTGTGGCCCTGATCCTGCAACTCCTTGACGATCCGGGCCTTGTCCTCGGGCATGACATCGGCGCGGATCTCGTCGATCCCCAGCCGGGCCGCGACGGCGCGCGCCGTGCGCTCGTTGTCGCCGGTGGCCATGATGATGCGGAAGCCCAGCGCGTGCAGCGCCTTCAGCGCGTCCGGCGTGGTCTCCTTGACCGGGTCGGCGACGCTGACCAGACCGGCGATCTTGCCCTCCAGCATGACGAACATCACCGTCTCCCCGTCGTCGCGCCGGGCATTGGCGGTCTCGGCCAGCGACCCGCCGTCGAGGCCCAGCTCTTCGACCATCCGGGCGTTGCCCAGCGCCACCGCACGGCCATCGACCACGCCCTTGACGCCCATGCCGGTGATCGCCTCGAAATCCTCGGTCTTGGCGAAGGCGATGCCGCGCGCCTCGGCGCCCTTGACGATCGCCTCGGCCAGCGGATGCTCCGAGCCACGCTCCAGAGACGCCGCCAGCCGCAGCACCTCGGCCTCGTCGTGCCCCGCCTCGGGCAGCACCGCGACCAGCTTCGGCTTGCCCATCGTCAGGGTGCCGGTCTTGTCGATGATCAGCGTGTCGACCGTGGCGAAGCGCTCCAGCGCCTCGGCGTTCTTGATCAGCACCCCGGCCTGGGCGCCGCGCCCGGTGGCGGTCATGATCGACATCGGGGTGGCCAGCCCGAGCGCGCAGGGGCAGGCGATGATCAGCACGCTGACCGCGGCGACCAGCCCATAGGCCAGCGGCGGCGCCGGCCCCCAGATCGCCCAGGCGATGAAGGCCAGCACGGCGACGCCGATCACCGTCGGCACGAACTTGCCGGCCACCTTGTCGGCCAGCTTCTGGATCGGCGCGCGCGAACGCTGGGCGTTGGCGACCATCTCGACGATCTGGGCCAGCATGGTGTCGGCGCCGACCCGCCTGGCCTCGATCACCAGGGAACCGGTGCCGTTGATGGTGGCGCCGGTCACCGCCTCGCCGGCGACCTTCTCGACCGGGATCGGCTCGCCCGAGATCATCGACTCGTCGACCGAGGAGCGGCCCTCGACGACCTTGCCGTCCACCGGCACCTTGTCGCCCGGGCGCACCCGCAGCCGGTCGCCGACCTTCACCTCGTCGAGCGGGATCTCCTCCTCGGTGCCGTCGGCGCGGATCACTCGGGCGGTCTTGGGCGCCAGGTCCAGCAGCGCCCGGATCGCCGAGCCGGTGCGCTCGCGCGCGCCAAGCTCCATGATCTGGCCCAGCAGCACCAGCACCACGATGACCGCGCCGGCCTCGAAATAGACCCCGACATTGCCCTCCGCGTCGCGGAAGCCGTCGGGGAATATCCCCGGCGCCAGCACGGCGGCCACGCTGAACAGATAGGCGGCGCCGACGCCCATGGCGATCAGGCTGAACATGTTCAGGTTCATCGTCCGGAACGATTTCGCGCCGCGCACCAGGAACGGCCAGCCCGCCCACAGGATCACCGGCGTGCCGAGCGCGAACTCGATCCACAGCACCAGGCGCTCGCCGATCCATTCGCGCACCGGCAGGCCGAGCAGCGGGCCCATGGTCAGGACCAGCAGCGGCACGGTCAGCGCCGCGCCGATGGCGAAGCGGCGGCGGAAATCGATCAGTTCCGGGTTCGGCCCGGCATCCGCCGTCGGTACCATCGGCTCCAGCGCCATGCCGCAGATCGGGCAGTCGCCGGGGCCTTCCTGGACGATCTCGGGGTCCATCGGGCAGGTGTAGAGGGTGCCCTCAGGCATCGGCTCCGGTTCGGGGCGGTCGCCCAGATAGGTCTCCGGCGCGGCCTCGAACTTCCCGTGGCAGCCGGCCGAGCAGAAGTAGAACCGCTCGCCCGCATGCTTCGCCATGTGCTTCGCCGTGGCGCGGGCCACTTTCATGCCGCAGACCGGGTCCTCGGCCTCGACATACTCCGCCGGCCGCGCCGCGAACTTCTCGCGGCAGCCGTTGCAGCAAAAGTGATAGCGATGCCCCTCATGCCGATGGCTCGGCTTGCCTGCATCGGGATCGACAATCATGCCGCAGACGGGATCGCGGGTGATGATCTCGGTGTCAGCCATGGTCCGGCCCTCGCCCTGCCTGCGGTTGGAGGCAAGAGATAGTGTTTCCAGTCACTGGAAGGTCAAGGGGGTGTTTTTGCCCTGACGCCGCCGCCCCGTAGGACGCCGAGGCCGAACCGCGGCAATCTGTCGCGCGGGGCCGGGGTCACGCCTCCGGTCCGGGACCGGTCCCGTTCAGCCGCGCCCGGGCCAGCCGGTCGGCCGCCGCGCCCGGCGCGACGCCGCCCTGCTCGGCCAGCGCGAAGACGTGCAGCAGGGTCTCGGGGATCTGCTCCAGCCTGGCCCGCGCTTGCGCCTCCGAGAGCCCGGTCGAGGGCCGGGCGACCGAGATCAGCCCGCCCGCGTTGACCAGGTAGTCCGGCGCATAAAGGATGCCGCGCGCCGCCAGCCTGGCGTCGTCCCCGGCCACGGCGAGCTGGTTGTTGGCGGCGCCGCAGACGATCGTTGCCTCGATCTGCGGAATCGTGGCCGCGTTCAGCCCCGCCCCCAGGGCGCAGGGGGCAAACACCTCCGCCGCCGCCGAATGGGCCTCTTCGGCCGCGATCGCGGTGGCGCCATGGGCCTCGACCATGCCGGCGACGGCGTCCTCGCGGATATCCGAGACCAGGAGGCGCGCCCCCGCCCCGGCCAGCATCCGGCACAGGTTCGAGCCGACATGGCCGAGCCCGGTGACCGAGACCCGCACCCCCTCCAGTTCTTGGCCGGGATCGCGCCCCAGCCGGTGGCGCAGCGCCGCCTTCAGCGCCAGGAACACGCCCTGGGCGGTCCACGGCGAGGGGTCGCCGGCGCCGCCCGACAGGCCCGAGACATGGCGGGTTTCCTTGGCGATCTGGTCCATGTCGGCGACCTCGGCCCCGACATCCTCGGCGATGATGTAGCGCCCGCCGAGGCGCTCGACGGCGCGGCCCATGGCGCGCATCATGCCGGGGGTCTTCTCGGTCCGGCTGTCGGCCAGGATCACCGACTTGCCACCGCCCAGCGCCAACCCGGCCAGCGCCGCCTTGTAGCTCATGCCGCGCGACAGGCGCAGCACGTCGCTGAGCGCCTCGGCCTCGCTCCGGTATTTCCAGATCCGGCAGCCGCCGAGGGCGGGCCCGAGCGTGGTGTCGTGGATGGCGATGATCGATTTCAGCCCGTGGCGGTCGTTCTGCGAGAACACCACCTGTTCGTGGCCGTCGAAGTCGGGGTGGCTGAAGATGTCCATGGCTGCGGTCCGCGGCATCGAGTCGGTTGTCCCCGCCACCATGGCGCCGCATGGTAAACAAAGGCAACTCGCGGGTGAGTGTTTCGCCCGTGCGGCGTGGCGGGGCCGAAGCGCCGTTGAAAGGCGTGGCCCCGCGCAATTTTCCGTCGCTCCTCGGGCGCCGGGCAAAGCGGCTGATTCGCGGCGTTCAGGGAAGCGAGCCCATCCATCCGCCCGGTCGCTGCCGGAACGCGCGGCTGACGCCGCGCGCCTCCCCCCCATCCCCCCTCCCAGAGGGAGTGGGGGGCGCCAGTCGCGCCGTTTGCGCCCCCCACTCCTCTTAGGAGGGGGGTCGGGGGGGAGGCTTGCGGCGGTGCCGCTGGCGTGCATCAAAGCCGCTTGATCAGCAGCACCCATTCGTCGCTCGCGCACTCCCAGCCGTCCTTGACGATCTCCCTCCGCGCGATCTCGACATAGCCGGTGCGCTGGTAGAGCCGCCGGGCGCCCGCGTTGCCGCTGGAGATGATGAGCGACATCGCCGGCAGCCCCCGATCCCGCGCGATGTCCTCGGCCAGCGCCAGCAGCCGCGCGCCGAACCCCCGGCCGCGATGCTCCGGATAGGCGGCCAGAATGTTGACGTACCAGGTCGAGGGGGCAAGGTTCTCCAACTCGATCAAGGGCCGGAAAATATCCAGCTCGTCATCGGCTACAGGTTCCGGTGTCGCCGGGATCGGATAGCCGGTCAGGCAGGCGACGGCACCACCGCCCTCGTCGATGACAAAGGCCGTGCTGACCTCCATCCGTTCGACCTGGCGCTTGCGCCCAATCTCCCAGGGGTCCTCGCCGTCGCCGGCGATTTGCCGCCAGAAATAGAGCGGCAATCCCTCGCCCGCGAAGTTGATGAACTCCGCCAGCGCCGCCGCGTCGGCCGCGGTCGCGCGCCGGATCGGCGGTTTCAGGTCGATCATCGCTGCCCTCCCGGATCGAAGCTCTCGCCGGGGCCACTCTGACCGGTGCGAGGCGGATTGGAAACGTTGTTTCCGGTCATGGCGCGTCTGTGACGAGTTCGTCGCCGGAACCGGCATAATCCGCGTTGACGGCACCGGGCGATCGCCCTATCTGATCGGTGGGTTTGTCGCCGGGTATGGGCGAGCGGCGGCCGGCTCAGCAATCTCGCCCTGACGATGGAGCGCGTCCCATGACGTTCCCCTTGAAGCCGCAGGTCTTGCCTGCGCGCCCCGAATTCTCCTCTGGTCCCTGCGTGAAACGCCCCGGATGGTCGCCGGTGTCGGTCGCCGCCCAGGCATTTCTCGGCCGCTCGCACCGGGCCGCCGGGCCGAAGGCGCAACTAAGGGAGGCCATCGACCGCACCGCGCGGCTGCTCGGCGTGCCGGAGGGCTACCGGCTCGGCATCGTGCCGGGCTCGGATACCGGTGCATTCGAGATGGCGATGTGGTCGCTGCTGGGCCCGCGTCCGGTCGACGTGCTGGTCTGGGAGAGCTTCGGCAAGGGCTGGGCCGCCGACGCGCTGGGGCAGCTCAAGCTCGCCGACTGCCGGGTGATCGAGGCCGGTTACGGCGCGCTGCCCGATCTCGGCGCGGTGCGCGCGCAAGCCGACATCGTCTTCACCTGGAACGGCACCACCTCCGGCGCCCGGGTCCCCAACGGCGACTGGATCGCCGCCGACCGCGCCGGGCTGACGATCTGCGACGCCACCTCGGCGGCGTTCGCCCAGAACCTCGACTGGGCCAAGCTCGATGTGGTCACCTTCTCGTGGCAGAAGGTGCTCGGCGGCGAGGCCGGGCACGGCATGCTGGTGCTCGGCCCCCGCGCCATCGAACGGCTGGAGAGCTTCACCCCCGACCGGCCCTTGCCGAAGATCTTCCGCCTGACCAAGGGCGGCAAGCTGATCGAGGGGATCTTCGCCGGCGAGACCATCAACACACCCTCGATGCTGGCCGTCGCCGATTTCATCGATGCGCTGGACTGGGCCGACGAGGTTGGCGGACTGCCCGGGCTGGTCGCCCGCGCAGACACCAATTTCCTGGCGCTCCAGGGTTGGGTCGACCGCACCGATTGGATCGAGAACCTGGTCGCCGACCCGGCGGCGCGCTCGAACACCTCCGCTTGCCTGCGGATCGCCGACCCGGCGGTCGCGGCGCCCGACGACGCGGCCCGGA
>JACZTQ010000268.1 GCA_022573605.1 Pseudomonadota bacterium
GCTACGGACGGTGCATGATCACCAAGGGTGCGCGCGGCCCGATCCGTCCGCGGGGGAGGGTCGCGCGACCCTCCCCCGCACCCCGAGTATTGCAGAAATCAGGGTGACGGGAACATACAAGGGTGCGCATCCTGCGCACCGCTCAAGAGGGTTGGGCGAAGGCGTGGTACACGGCCCGGTAGGGCGGACATGCTTGTCCGCCGACCTCGCCGAGCGGAGGCGGACAAGCATGTCCGCCCTACCATTTCCGAAGGTGCGAACGGGCGCCGCCATTGAGGGCTTCTAAGTAGGCTGCGCGGCGGAGCTTGCACCTCTCGCTCCGCTCTTCGCCTCGGGGCCGCCCGATCGCGACTCCAGGGTAGCCGGGATCGGCGGGGATGTCTCGGGCAAATTTCGGCGGTGCGCAGGATGCGCACCCTACGCGCTTGGCGAGCGGAGGCGGACAAGCATGTCCGCCCTACCACTTCCGGCCGTCATGCCACGGCCTGGCCGGGGCATCTCTTGAAGACCGCAGGGTGCGCATCCTGCGCACCGTTCCAGCGGGCCGGCGCGGGCAACGGTGCGCAGAATGCGCACCCTGCGCCTGCCGACGGAGGTGTCCTCTGTTCCGAGGCCCCATCATGGACGATTTGTGTTAAATTTCGCTCAACGCCGGGAGCGAAATCCGGGGCCGTCGCCAAGGCCCGCCCATAGCGGGCCCATAGCGGGCCGAAAGCGGGCCCATGTCGGGCCCAAGTCGGGCCCATAGCGGGCCCATAGCGGGCCCAAGGCGGGCCCGTCGAAATCGGGGATCGCGCGCCCCCTACTCCATCACCGGAATCGAGAAATCCGCGCCTTCCTTCACCCCGCTCGGCCACCTCGCGGTGATCGTCTTGGTGCGGGTGTAGAACCGGAACGCGTCCGGCCCGTGCTGGTTCAGATCGCCGAAGATCGACTTCTTCCAGCCGCCGAAAGTGTGGTAGGCCAGCGGCACCGGGATCGGCACGTTGATGCCGACCATGCCGATGTTGATGCGGCTGGCGAAATCGCGCGCGGTGTCGCCGTCGCGGGTGTAGATCGCCACCCCGTTGCCGTATTCGTGGTCCAGCGCCAGCCCGATCGCCTCCTCGTAGGACTGCGCCCGCACGGTGGTCAGGACGGGGCCGAATATCTCCTGGCGGTAGATCTCCATGTCCTTGGTAACATTATCGAAAAGGCAGCCGCCGATGAAGTTTCCGCCCTCGTAGCCCTGCATCGAGAAGTCGCGCCCGTCGACCACCAGGGTGGCGCCCTGCGCCACCCCGCTGTCGATCAGGCCCTTGACCCTTGCGTGCGCCTCGGCCGTGATCAGCGGGCCGAAATCGACATCGTCGCCCGCCGTGTAGGGGCCGATCTTCAGGCTCTCGACCCGGGGGGCCAGCTTCTCGATCAGCGCATCCGCCGTCGCCTCGCCGACCGGCACCGCCACCGAAATCGCCATGCAGCGCTCGCCGGCGGCGCCGTAGGCCGAGCCGATCAGCGCGTCCGCCGCCTGCTCGAGATCGGCGTCCGGCATCACGATCATGTGGTTCTTGGCCCCGCCAAAGCATTGAACCCGCTTGCCATTTGCGGTTCCGCGCGAATAGACGTAGCGCGCGATCGGGGTCGAGCCGACAAAGCCGATGGCGCCGATGTCCGGATCGTCGAGCAGGGCGTCGACCGCCTCCTTGTCGCCATTGACCACGTTCAGGATGCCCGGCGGCGCGCCCGCCTCGAGCATCAGCTCGCCCAGCATCAGCGGCACCGAGGGGTCGCGCTCGGAAGGCTTGAGGATGAAGGCGTTGCCGCACACCAGGGCGGGGCAGAACTTCCACATCGGGATCATCGCGGGGAAGTTGAACGGGGTGATCCCGGCGGCGATGCCGATCGGCTGGCGCATCGAATACATGTCGATCCCCGGCCCGGCGCCCTCGGTGTATTCGCCCTTCAGCAGGTGCGGCGCGCCGATGCAGAACTCGGCCACCTCGAGCCCGCGCTGCACGTCGCCGCGGGCATCGGGCAGGGTCTTGCCGTGCTCGCGGCTCAGCGCCTCGGCCAGCTTGTCCATATCGCGCTGCAGGAGACCCACGAAACGCATCATCACCCGGGCCCGGCGTTGCGGGTTCCAGGCCGCCCAGCCGGGTTGGGCCGCACGCGCGCTCTCGACCGCCGCGCGGACCTCCGCCGCGTTGGCCAGCGGGCATTTGGCCTGCACCTCGCCGGTCGCCGGGTTATAGATGTCGGCGAAGCGGCCCGAGGCGCCCTTGACGTGCTCGCCGCCGATGAAATGGGTGAGTTCCGTGGTCATGCCGTCCTCCCTGGGCGCGCCCGCGCCGGTGCCGGGTGAAAACCTCCGTCGTCCTCCCCGAAGAAAAATTCCCGCTGCTTGTCGCGCGTATATCAGCGCGGGGTCAAGCCCCGGAAGGGCCAGAACAGGGCTTGCCAAAGGCCAGCGCGCCCGGCTTAGATATGGCTCCCGGAGACGCGTCGAAGGCAGGGCTTGGAGGCCGATCATGCGACCCAGACTGGCGCCAAGCGTTCTCGCCCTGGCGCTGCTCGCCGCTGCCGGGATGGCCCAGGCGGCCGGCGCGCTGCACCTCTACAACTGGCGCAATTATACCAGCCCCGAACTGATCGCGAAGTTCGAGGCCGCGCACGACGTCGAGGTGACGCTCACCGAGTTCGACTCGATCGCCGACGCGCTGGCCACGATCCGGGCCGGCGGGCACGGCTTCGACCTGGTGGTGGCGCCGGGCGAGCAGGTCCGGGCCCTGATCGCCGAGCACCTGCTGGCGAAGACCCGACCCGACCGGATGGCGAACTTCAGGAACGTCGCGAAGCGGTGGCGCAACCCGCCCTGGGACAAGCGGCGGCGCTACAGCGCGCCCTGGGCCTGGGGCGCCGTCGGCATGGTGGTCGATAGCGCGGCCTACGATGGCGACATCGACACCTCGGCCATCGTCTTCGACCCGCCGCCGGAGCTGGCGGGCCGGATCGCCGTCGTCCCGGCGATGGACGAGATCATCGCCCTGGCGCTGCTCTATACTGGCGCCAAGCCATGCACCGGCGACGAGGCGGCGCTGGAGAAGGCCCGCGAGGTGCTGGCCGCCGCCCGGCCAAAATGGCGGTCGATGGATTACGGCGTCGGCGAGGCCATGGCGCGCGGTGAGATCGCCGCCGCCGCCACCTGGCGCGGCGCCGCGCCGCGGGCGCGCAAGGCCAGGCCGTCGATCCGGTTCGGCTGGCCCCGCGAGGGCTTCCCGCTGTGGATGGACAGCGTGGTGGTGCTGGCGGACGCAGCCAATATGGAGGCCGCGAAGCTGTTCCAGGACTTCGTCATGGACCCCGCGAACGCCGCCCTGATCTCGGCCTTCAGCGGCCACGCCAACGGCATCGACGGCACCGAGGCGTTCCTGCCCGGCGAGACCGTCGTCCCACCCAGGGCGATCCGGGCGGGCGTCTTCCTGCCGGTCTGCCCGGAGCCGGTAACCGCGCTCTACGCCGCAATCTGGGCCGAATTGACCAAGTGACGGACCGGACCGGGCTACCGCCGGACGAAACACGAGGAGACGAGCCATGGAGATCCACAGCGCAATCGACCGCCCCAGCCGCAAGGGACCGGCCGACTATTTCACCGGCACGGTCTGGCTCGACCCGATCATCGAGGCCCCGGCGCCAGCCCGGGTGCGGGCGCTCAGGGTGAGCTTCGAGCCCGGCGCCCGGACCGCCTGGCACACCCACCCGCTGGGCCAGACCCTGCATGTGCTCTCGGGCATCGGCCGGGTCCAGGCGATGGGTGGACCGGTGCGCGAGATCCGCCCCGGCGACACGGTGTGGATCGCGCCCGGCGAGAACCACTGGCACGGTGCCGGCCCGGAGCACGCCATGGTGCATTTCGCTTTCCAGGAGGCGCTCGAGGGCAATGCCGTGGCGTGGCTGGAGCAGGTCACCGATGCGGAATACGGCGTCGCGCCGGAGGGGTGAACCGGCGGCGGCGGGACCGCAATAATCTCGACGACCCTGCCCGGATATCCGGCCCGGCCCGGCGCGCGGCTACGATTCGCCACATTTCGGGACAGGTTTGCTGCAAAATTCCCTTCTTTGAAAGGTTTTGCCGTGAAATCGACTCCAAATACTCTCTGTGGTTGACCCGGGTGATTTTCATGCAATCACTGATTGGTTGAAATGCTTATAACTAAACCACTACCGGCTGATGCCGGTAGGTTTGCCGCCGTGCTGCTCGATATACTGAAGTATGATGTCGTCGGTGACATTGCCGCTGGTGACGCAGAAATACCCTCTCGCCCAGAAGTGACGCCC
>JACZTQ010000269.1 GCA_022573605.1 Pseudomonadota bacterium
ACTCCTACGACGACATCGTCGCCCTCTGCTGCGAGGCCTGGAACAAGCTCATCGAACGACCATGGAAGATCACATCCATCGGCATGCGAGAATGGACCCATGGGTTCTGATCAGTGCAAGTTGGTATGAGAGATTCATTGAACTGCGCAAGGGTGGCAGATAGTAGGGGCGCATTCTGCGCACCGTCCTCCCGCCCAACCGTCTCGAACGGTGCGCAAAATGCGCACCCTACACAAGCCCGGCACAGGCGCGGAATTTCAAAACGGCACCTCATCCGCCCCGCTCGCCTTCCCGGCCTCGGTGACATACGACGCCACCACCTTCTTCTCGCCCGCCTTCTCGAACGCCACCGTCAGCTTGTCGCCCTCGATCTCGCGCACCCTGCCGTAGCCGAATTTCTGGTGGAACACGCGGCTGCCGGGCTCGAGCCGGCCGGCCGCCCCGGCGTCGATCACCACGCCTCTGGCCTCGCGCGGCTGGCCCAGCCCGTGCTTGGCGCGCCGCGCCGCCATGCGCCGCCAGCCCGGCGAGTTGTAGGTCGAGGCGCTGGCCGCGCGCGCCTCCAGCACCGAGCCTTGGCCCGTGTCGTGCGGGTCGATAAGCTGAGCCGTCGCCGCCGCGCCATAACCGCCGCCACCCGGCGCGGATGCGCCATAACCGCCGCCATAAAGCCCCGGCGGGGTCAGCACCTCGACATGGGCGGGCGGCAACTCGTCGATGAAGCGCGACGGCAGCGAGGATTCCCAGCGGCCGAACTTGTGCCGGTTGGCGGCGAAGCTGATGCACAGGTGGGCCCGGGCCCGGGTCAGGCCGACATAGGCCAGGCGGCGCTCCTCCTCCAGCCCCTTGGCCCCGCTCTCGTCCATGGTGCGCTGCGAGGGGAACAGCCCGTCCTCCCAGCCCGGCAGGAAGATGGCCGGGAACTCCAGCCCCTTGGCGCCGTGCAGGGTCATGATCGAGACCTTGGCCCCGGCCTCGTCGCTGGCGTTGTCCATCACCAGGCTGACATGCTCCAGAAAACCCTGGAGGTTCTCGAATTCCTCCAGCGCCTGGACCAGTTCGCGCAGGTTCTCCAGCCGGCCCGGCGCGTCGGGCGCCTTGTCGGCCTGCCACATGGCGGTGTAGCCGCTCTCGTCGAGCATGCGCCCGGCGATCTCCACATGATCGGCGTCGGCCGCCCCCAGTTCCGCGTGCCAGCGGTCGAACCCGGCGACCAGGTCGCCCAGCGCCCTGGCGGCCCGCTTCGACAGGCCCTCGCCGGTCTCGACCGCGATGCGGGCGGCCTCCAGCAGGGAGACGCCGTTGTCCCGCGCGATGGCGTTGATCGCCTGTTGCGCCTTGTCGCCGAGGCCGCGTTTCGGGGTGTTGACGATGCGCTCGAAGGCCAGCCCGTCGTCGGGGCTGACGGCGACGCGGAAATAGGCCATGGCGTCGCGGATCTCCAGGCGCTCGTAGAAGCGCGGGCCGCCGAGCACCCGGTAGGCCAATCCGATGGCGACGAAGCGGTCCTCGAAGGCGCGCATCTGGAACGAGGCCCGCACCAGGATCGCCATGCCGTCGAGGCTGAGCGCCGCGTGGCCCCTGGTGCCGCGAGCCATCGCCTCGATCTCCTCGCCGATCCAGCGCGCCTCCTCGTCGCTGTCCCAGTGGCCGATCAGGCGCACCTTCTCGCCCTCGCCGGCCTCGGTCCACAGGGTCTTGCCGAGCCGGTCCTTGTTGGCCGCGATGACCCCGGAGGCGGCGGCCAGGATGTGCGGGGTCGAGCGGTAGTTCTGCTCCAGCCGGATCACTTGCGCGCCTTCGAAGTCGCGCTCGAAGCGCAGGATGTTGCCGACCTCGGCCCCGCGCCAGCCGTAGATCGACTGGTCGTCGTCGCCCACGCAGCAGATGTTGCGGTGCTCGGCGGCGAGCAGGCGCAGCCACAGGTACTGGGCGATGTTGGTGTCCTGATACTCGTCGACCAGGATGTATTTGAACCGCTTTTGGTATTCCTTGAGCACGTCCTCGTGGTTCTGGAAGATCTGCACCACGTGCAGCAGCAGGTCGCCGAAATCGACCGCGTTCAGGGTTTTCAGGCGCGCCTGGTAGGCGGCGTAGAACTCGGCCCCGCGGCCGTTGGCGAAGCCGCACTCGTCGGGCGGCACCTGGCCCGGCCCCTGGGCGCGGTTCTTCCAGCGGTCGACCATGGCGGCGAACATCCGCGCCGGCCAGCGCTTCTCGTCGACGTTGGCGGCGCTGAGCAACTGCTTGATCAGCCGGATCTGGTCGTCGGTGTCGAGGATGGTGAAGGTCGACTTCAGCCCCACCAGCTCGGCGTGGCGGCGCAGGATGCGGGCGCAGACGGCGTGGAAGGTGCCGAGCCAGGGCATGCCCTCGACGGCGCCGCCGACCAGTTCGCCGATGCGCTCCTTCATCTCGCGCGCCGCCTTGTTGGTGAAGGTGACGGCGAGGATCTGGCTGGGCCAGGCGCGCTGGTTGTGGATCAGGTGGGCCAGCCTTGTGGTCAGCACCCTGGTCTTGCCGGTGCCGGCGCCGGCCAGCACCAGCACCGGCCCGTCGAGCGCCTCGACCGCCGCTTGCTGGGCCGGGTTGAGCTCCGCCAGGTAGGGCGCCGGCGCGCTGGCGCGCTCCGAGAGCGGGCGCTGCTCCCAGTCCTCGAAAGCCGCGCCCTCGTCGCGTTCGGTCCCGTTCATGAGCGCCACGATAGCGCGGCGGGCGCGGCGGGGAAAGGATTTGTTCCCGACATGTTCGCAATAAATCCATCCGCCTTCGGGAATTTCACCCGGCCCCGTCTTGCTCCGCCACGAAACCGCGCCATAGTTCATCGCCACGGCTCCCGCGAGCGAGAGAAACGCCATGTTCGGACTGAGACTCAAGAAAACAGCGATACCGCCCGCCGACGGCACCCTGCCGGGCCGGGCCGAGGCAATTGCCACGGCCGAGAACCATTTCGTCAACGGCAATCCGCTGGCCGGACCCTACCCGGAAGGCGCCGGGATCGCGATGTTCGGGATGGGCTGCTTCTGGGGCGTCGAGCGCCGGTTCTGGACCCTGCCGGGGGTCTTGGTGACGATGGCCGGCTACGCCGCCGGGACCACCCCGAACGCCACCTACCGGGAGGTCTGCTCCGGGCGCACCGGCCACAACGAGGTGGTGCGGGTGGTCTTTGATCCGTCGCGGATCGGCTATGGCGAGCTGCTCAAGGTGTTCTGGGAGAACCACGACCCGACCCAGGGCATGCGCCAGGGCAACGATGTGGGCACCCAGTACCGCTCGGGCATCTATTTCTCCGACCCCGCCCAGGAGGCGCTGGCGCTGGCGAGCCGCGATGCGTTCCAGGACCGGCTGACGGCGGCCGGGCACGGCCGGATCACCACCGAGATTGTGGCGGCGCCGGAGTTCTATTTCGCCGAGGACTACCACCAGCAGTACCTGGCCAAGAACCCCGGCGGCTATTGCGGCGGCGGCGGGGTGGGGGTGACCTGCCCGGTGGGGACGGGGGTGTAGAGCGCGCCGAAAATATTCTGCGTGTAGGGTGCGCATTCTGCGCACCGCCCTCTCGCGAACCCTCTCGAACGGTGCGCAGAATGCGCACCCTACAATTCCGCAAGAGGCGCCCCCATGACGACCTGGACGGCCCTCACCACACTGGACGGCGAGGCAGCGGCGCAGGCGCTGGCCGCGGCGGTGGAGCGGCTCGACCCGGCGCCGACCGCGGTCGGCGTGCTGGAGATCGAGGACGGCTCGGGCCGGCGCGAGGTCGGCGCCCATTTCACCGAACCCCCCGACGAGATCGGCCTGGCGCTGCTGGCGGCGGTCCACGGTGCGCGCCCGTTCGCGGTCAGCCGGGTCGAGGACCGCGACTGGGTGGCCCAGGTGCGGCGCGAGCTGACCCCGGTCGAGGCCGGGAGATTCATTCTTTATGGCGGCCACGACGCGCACCGCATCCCGGTCAACCGGGTCGGAATCAGGATCGAGGCGGCGATGGCCTTCGGCACCGGCCACCACGGCACCACGCGGGGCTGCCTCTTGTTGCTCGAGCGGCTGATCCGGCGCGGCGAAAAGCCCCGCCGGGTGGCCGATATCGGCTGCGGCACCGGGGTGCTGGCGATGGCCGCGGCCAAGGTCTGGCGGGCGCCCTGCCTCGCCACCGACATCGACCCGGTGGCAAGCTGGACCGCGCGCGAGAACGTCCGCGCCAACCGGCTGCATCCCTGGGTAAGCACCGGGCAGGCGGCCGGGTTTCGCGGTGGCCTGGCCCGGGCGCGGGCGCCGTATGATCTGATCTTCGCCAA
>JACZTQ010000270.1 GCA_022573605.1 Pseudomonadota bacterium
ACGAGTTCTACGGCCAGACCGAATGCAACCTGGTGCTGGGCAACTGCGCCTCGATCATGGCGGTGAAGCCGGGCTCGATGGGCAAGCCGTTCCCGGGCTCGGAGGTCGCCGTGATCGACAGCGCCGGGGAGCTGCTGGCGCCCGGCGAGGCCGGCGAGATCGCCATCCGCCGGGGCGCCGCGGCGATGTTTCTGGAATACTGGAAGGCCCCGGACAAGACGGCGGAGAAGTTCGCCGGCGACTGGATGCGCACCGGCGACGAGGGGGTGATGGACGCGGACGGCTATTTCTGGTTCGCCTCGCGCACCGACGACGTGATCACCTCGTCGGGCTACCGGATCGGGCCGAGCGAGATCGAGAACTGCCTGACCGGGCACGGGTCGGTCGCCATGGCCGCCTGCGTCGGCCTGCCGGACCCGATGCGGACCGAGATCGTCAAGGCGTTCGTGACCCTGGCGCCGGGGGTCGAGGGCACCGAGGCGCTGGCCGCCGAGCTGATCGGCCATGTGCGCACCCGCCTCAGCCCCCATGTGGCGCCGAGGCTGGTCGAGTTCATCGCGACGATGCCGGTGACCGCCACCGGCAAGATCATGCGGCGCGAATTGCGGGCGCGGGAACTGGCCAAGGGGGCGTGAAGCGGGCGGAGGCTCCGGCGCTCGCGAACAAATTATGAGAATGGTTTAGGAAATTGTGGTAACCTGTTGATCACACTTCAATGTCGCGCGGAAGCGCTGTCGACAGGAGGGATGGATGATGCGGTGGATGTTGCGGCCAGTGGCGGCGGTGATGCTGGCGGCGCTGGCGCTGGCCGGCGGCCCCGAACGGGCCGACGCCAAGCCGGAGCGGCCCGAGTTTGTCGTGGTCAGCACCGAGGACAAGTTCGAGATCCGCGATTACGCCACCCTGGTGGTGGCGCAGTTCACCATGCGGGGAAGCTACAAACGGTCGGTGAGCCAGGGATACATGAGGCTGGAGGAGTATTTCCTGGGCAAGAACACCGTGCCGGAGGCGATGAAGATGACGGTTCCGACCATGGTGCGCGACGATCTGGCGAGCGGTTGGACCACCATTTTCGTGCTGCCCAGGGGGTATCGGGCCGAGACCGCGCCACGGCCGGTCGACCGGCGCATCCGGGTCGTCGAGTTCCCGCCCCGGCGGGTGGCGGTGATCGAGTTTCCCGGCAAGCTGAACGAGCTGGTGATGCGCGAACAGATCGCCAGGCTGGACGCCTGGCTGGCGGCGAAGGGGATCGCCCACCGGGGCGACTTCACGCTGGCCGGCTATGACCCGCCCTGGACCCCCGCGGCCTGGCGCGACAACGAGGTGCTGGTGACGCTGAAGTAGGGCCTGAACCCAAGCAGGATTGGACTCCAGGTTGTCATTGCCGGGCTTGACCCGGCAATCCAGTTCTTGTGGTCGAGCGGTTAAGGGCTGGATGCCCGGGTCAAGCCCGGGCATGACGTGGTTCCAGTTGAACGGACATCGCCCTAGCGCGGTTGCGCTTAACCGCCCGGCTCTAGCGCCGCCGCGAGCCGGACCAGGCGGATCGGCTTCGGGGTCGGGATCGGCGGCACGCCGCGGCGCACCAGTTCGACCCGGAGATTGCCGTAGAGCCCGCTGCGGGTGCCGACCAGCTTGCCGTTCTCGATCCGGTAGCTCAGCCGCTCGGTGCCATAGGCGAAGCGCAGGTTGCCCTCGCCGTCGATCCGGGCCGTGCGCAGGAAGGCGGTGGCGGGATAGTTCCAGGGCTCATAGGGGGCCAGCATCTCGACCAGTTCGACCCGGCCGCCGGCTTCGATCTTGGTCACCACCAGGTCGTGGCACCAGAAATCGCCCCAGGCGCCGCCGCCCCATTTGCCGAGGAACAGCCGGTGCTCCAGCGGCACATCGGCGGCCGGTTCATCGACCTTGGCCCGGGTGAACAGATCGACGGTGTAGCAGTCGCTGTTGACGGCCGTCGGTTCGGGTTGCGGCGCCAGCGGCGCGACCTGCGCCTGGCGTTCCAGACATCCCGACACCAGCACGCACGCGGTCACAAGCAGAAGATTCCGCATGGATGACACCCTTCCCGTCCGACCTTGGCTCCCCTGAGTGGCGGGCAGCTTACTCGACGGTTACCGATTTGGCGAGGTTTCTCGGCTGATCGACGTCGGTGCCCTTGGCCAGCGCCGCGTGATAGGCCAGCAGCTGGGCCGGAATGGCGTAGACGATGGGGGCGATCAGGGCGTCGCAGGCGGGCATGCGCAGCACCTGCCAGGCACCGTCGGCGGCGGTCTCGGCGCCGTCCGCGTCGGTGATCAGCACCACCCGGCCGCCCCGCGCCATGACCTCCTGCATGTTCGAGACGGTCTTGTCGAAAAGCTTGTCCTTGGGCGCCATCACCACCACCGGCACGGTCTCGTCGATCAGCGCGATGGGGCCGTGCTTGAGTTCGCCCCCGGCGTAACCCTCGGCGTGGATGTAGCTGATTTCCTTCAGCTTCAGCGCGCCTTCGAGGGCCACCGGGAACATCTGGCCGCGGCCGAGATAGAGGATGTCGCGGGCCCCCGCCATCTCCTGCGCGACGGCGGCGATGCGGGGCTCGACGGCCAGCGCCTCGGCGACCAGCCGGGGCACCTCGAGCAGTGCGCCAACCAGCGCGCGCTCGCGCGTCGCATCGATGCGGCCGCGCCGGCGGCCGGCCAGGATCGCGGTGCAGGCCAGGGTCAGCATCTGGCAGGTGAAGGCCTTGGTCGAGGCGACGCCGATCTCGCGCCCGGCCAGGGTCGGCAGCACCAGGTCGACCTCGCGGGCGATGGTGCTCTCGGTGACGTTGAGCACGCCGACGGTCGTGCCCACCCGCCCGGCGGCATGGCGCAGCGCGGCCAGGGTGTCGGCGGTCTCGCCCGACTGGCTGATGAAGATCGCCGCCTCGGCGGGCGCCAGCGGCGGGTCGCGGTAGCGGAACTCGGAGGCGATATCGAGCTCGACGGGCAGGCCGGCGAGGTGCTCGAACCAGTATTTCGCCACCATGCCGGCATAGGTGGCGGTGCCGCAGGCGACCATGATCAGCCGGGGCAGGCCGGCCCAGTCGATCGCCTCGGCCGGCGAGGCGATCCGCGAGCGGTCGGCGGCGACGTAGCGCGACAGCACGTGGTTGAGGGCGGCGGGCTGCTCGTGGATCTCCTTGTGCATGAAATGGCGGTGGGCGCCCTTGTCGACCAGGCTCGGTTCGACCGCCACGGTCTCGACCCCGCGATCGACGGCATGGCCGTCGCGGTCGAAGATCTCGGCGCCGGAACGGGTGATTACGGCCCGGTCGCCCTCCTCCAGGTAGGTGATGCGCGAGGTCATCGGCGACAGCGCCAGCGCGTCCGAGCCGACGAACATCTCGTCCTCGCCCCAGCCGATGGCCAAGGGCGAGCCGTGGCGCGCGGCAATCATCAGGTCGGGCTCGTCCTTGAACAGGAAGGCCAGCGCGAAGGCGCCCTCGAGCCGGGGCAGGGTGGCCGCCACCGCCTCGGCCGGGCCCATGCCGCCTTCCATCGCCCGGGCGACGAGCTGGACCACCACCTCGGTGTCGGTCTCGGTCTGGCAGGCGATGCCGTCGGCCTCGAGCCCGGCGCGCAGTTCGCGGAAGTTCTCGATGATGCCGTTGTGGACCATGTGCACCGGCCCGGCGGCATGGGGGTGGGCGTTCTCGACATTCGGCGCGCCGTGGGTGGCCCAGCGGGTGTGGCCGATGCCGGCGGTGCCGGGGGCGGGGTCGCGGGCGACCAGCTTGATCAGCTCGCCCAGCTTGCCGACCGCGCGGCGCCGGATCGGCCGGCCGTTCTGCAGCGTGGTCAGCCCGGCGCTGTCGTAGCCGCGGTATTCCAGCCGCTTCAGCGCATCGAGGATACGGGGCGCCGCTTCGAGCTGGCCGAGGATGCCGATGATGCCGCACATGGTCTATCTCCTGCCTGTCATTTTTTCGCCTTGGCCGCACGCGCTCGCAGGGTCTCGCGCAGCCGGCGGGCGGCGCCCTTGCGGTTGGTCTGGGGGGTGCGCGACAGCGCCAGCGCATCCTCGGGCACGTCGCGGGTGACCACGGTGCCGGTGCCGACAAAGGCATTGTCGCCGATACTGACCGGCGCCACCAGCGCGGTGTTGACGCCGATGAACGCGCCGGCGCCGATCTCGGTCCGGTGCTTGGCGAAGCCGTCGTAATTGCAGGTGATGGTACCGGCGCCCAGATTGGCCTTCGCGCCGATGGTGGCGTCGCCGACGTAAGCCAGGTGGCTGGCCTTGGCGCCCTCGCCGAACGTGGCGTTCTT
>JACZTQ010000271.1 GCA_022573605.1 Pseudomonadota bacterium
CGGGGGGAGGGGACTGTGTAGCGGCGGGGGTGGAGCGTGGGGGCATGGGGCTCTCCTAGCGCGCGGCCAGCATGGGCCAGAGGGCGTCGGCGCCGGCTTCGGCGGCCATGTCGCCGAGCATCACCGCCCAGTGGCTCTCGGCGCCGAAATCGTCGCGCCAGCCCCACATGCGCCGGGTGTAGCGTTGCAGGATGTGCTCGGAGGTCCAGCCGATGGCGCCGTGGACCTGGTGGGCGATGGCGGCGCCCTGGCCGACCGCCTCGCCGGTGCGGATCTTGGCGGCGGCGATCTCGAGCAGCACCGATGGGCCGAACTCGGTGGCCGAGTGCAGGGTCTCGGCGGCCGAGCCCGAAGCGGCCAGCGCCGCCGCGACCTCGCCGGCGAGGCGGGCGAGGTTGTGCTGCACGGCCTGGAACTTGGCGATCGGGCGGCCGAAGGCGACCCGCTCGAGGGCATGGCGCACCGAGAGTTCGAGCACGGTCTCCAGCGCCCCGGTCATCTGTACCGCGCGCACGGCGGCGCCGATCAGCATCGCCGTGTCGGCGTGCCATTCGGCCGGGACCGCGGCCAGCTCGACCGGGAAGACGTGGTCGAGGCGGATGTCGGCGCGCTCGCCGCCCATGTCGGTGGCGCGCTCGGTGGTGGTGAAGGCGCCGGGCGCCATCAGGGCGACGACCTGGCCCTCTTGCGCCTCGGCGTCGGGCACGGCAGCGGGGTCGGGGGCGGCGTCGGTTTCGCGCTCGGCGATGAGGACGACGGCGCGGGCGTCGCCGATATGGGGCACGGCGCGGGCGCTGCCCGAGATGGCGCCGTCGCGGGCGCAGGTGAACTGGTCGCCGAGGCGCAGCGGCGCCACCGTGAGCGGGCCGGCCGGGCACTTGATCCCGGCGGCGTCGAGGAAACGGCCGGCCAGCAGGGTCTCGGCGATGGCGACCGGGGCGGCGTAGTGGCCCGAGACGCGCAGGATCTCGAAGCCGTCCAGCGTTGTGGCCCCGGCCCCGCCATTGGCCTCGGAGACCCAGGCCAGGGTCAGGCCGGCGTCCTCCAGCGCGGCCCAGAGCGGGGCCTTCCAGGCGCTGTCCGGGGCGGCGTTGAGGGTTTGCGGGTCGGCCAGATCGGCGAAGATGCGCGCCGTGGTGTCGCGCAGCAGGCTGTCGGGGGTGTCGTCGGGGTCGCTCAAGACATTGCCCTTCCGCGTGGCCGGTGGGTGACGGGACCTCGATTTGCCTAGCGGCATTGGCCGAATCTGTAAAGCGGTGCTAGCCCAAGCCGGGAGCGTTTATCAGGAGCATGATGTGCCGGGATCGTCGCCCCGATCGTTGCCCCGTTCGTTGCGCAGGGACGTGGCGCCGCTGGCGCTGGCCCAGACCATCGTCTGGGCGGCGGTGTATTATTCGTTCCCGGCGCTGCTGCCCGAGTGGGAGCGCGATCTGGGCTGGTCGAAGACCGAGCTCTCCGGGGCGTTCACGGTGGCGCTGCTGATCGCGGCGCTGCTGGCGCCGATCGCCGGGCGGCTGATCGACCGGGGCGCGGGGCGGCTGATCCATCCCGGCGGCACGCTGCTGGCGGCGGTGCTGCTGGCGGCGCTGAGCCAGGTCACCGAGCTGTGGCAGTTCTACGCGCTCTGGGCCGGGATCGGGCTGGCCATGGCGGGCTGCCTCTACGAGGCCGCCTTCGCCATCATCACGGTGACCGTGGGCGGGCGGGCGCGCGAGGCGATCACCACGGTGACGCTGGTGGCGGGGTTCGCCGGGACGCTGTCGTTCCCGAGCGCGCATTACCTCAGCGCGCTCTATGGCTGGCGCGGCACCGTGCTGGCGTTCGCCGGCGCCGTGCTGGTGGTGGCGATGCCGCTGATGCTGGTCGGGTTGCGGCTGCTGGAGCGCCACCGGGCGGTGGAGGAGGTGGTCGAGGAGGCGCCGGGCGATGCGGCCGGGCGGGCGGCCGGACGTATCGGC
The DNA here is from genome assembly GCA_022573605.1 of Pseudomonadota bacterium. Taxonomy (GTDB): domain Bacteria; phylum Pseudomonadota; class Alphaproteobacteria; order Rhodobacterales; family Rhodobacteraceae; genus Thermohalobaculum. The sequence continues at coordinate 1,959 of JACZTQ010000271.1, forward strand.
GTGACCCGGCGGCCGGCCTTCTGGCTGCTGGGGTTTGCCTTCGGCGCCATCGGGCTGGTGCACGGGCTGGTGCTGTCGCATCTGCTGCCGATCCTGGCCGATCGCGGCATCGGCGCGGCGACGGCGGTGCTGGCCGCCGCGATGATCGGGCCGATGCAGGTGCTGGGCCGGGTGGTGATGATCGCGACCGAGCGCCGGGTGAAGATCTTCGGGGTGGCGATGGCGTGCTATCTGGGCATGGCGCTGGGCTGCGTGGCGCTGCTGCTGGCGGGGGTGGCGCCGTGGCTGGTGGCGGTGTTCGTGGTGCTGCACGGGGCGGGCTACGGCACCGCCAGCATCGTGCGCCCGGTGCTGACGGCGCAGCTGCTGGGGCGGCGCCGCTTCGGGGTGATCGCCGGGATGCTGGCGATCCCGTTCATGGGCGGCTTCGCCATCGGCCCGACCGCGGCGGCGCTGTTGTGGGAGGCCGGGGGCTACGACCTGGTGCTGGCGCTGGCGGCGGGCGCGGCAATGGCCGGGCTGGGCGCGGTGGTGGCGGCGGGACGGGTGCGGTAGGGGGCATTTGCACCGGCGTGTGAAGAATGGCGGGTCGAGACCCGCCCTACGGGGTCATCGCCATGGCGTCGCGGGCGCGTTCTTCCGGGCCGATGCGGCGCCGATGCGGTCAGGGCCGTAGGGTGGGTCGTGCCGACCCACCGTCATGGGAACCGGCGGGTCGAGACCCGCCCTACCTGACCTTCAGCGTCCGGATGGTCTTGCCGCCGAAGAACTCGATCTTGTAGGTGCCGCGCTGGTAGGCGTAGGCGCCGATCGCCCGGGCCTTGGTATTGGCGCCGCAGCGGCTGCTGGTGTAGTGGCCGATGCCGGCGTCGTAGAGGGTGATGCCGTCGGGCACAAGGAAGCCGTTGTCGGCCTCGCGGAACATCAGCTTGACGAAGTCGGGGGCCGCCGCGCCGCACTCGCGGGCGCGGAACGCGGCGATGATGACATAGCCGCCGACGCTGGCCGAAGCCGTCGCCTGGCGGGGATCGACCAGCCCGACAACGGTGGTGTTGGGCGATCCGGCAAGCGAGATGTTGGGCAGCGCGTGGGTGATCTCGGCGCTGGGCTGGTTATTGCCGCCGCCGCAGCCGGCCAGGATCAGCGCGGCCGCGGCCAGGGCGATCCCGGCGCGCTTCGGTAACATATCCATCGGTGGTCTCCCGTATCTACCCCAAAATCAGCCCCCGCTCGTGGTTTGGGAGGTGGCCGGATTCCCTTTGCCGCGCAAGTAAAATTCCGTTGAGGACGGCAGCGCGGGTGGGAGCGCGGCGCCCGGCGGCATCGTCACCGCCCTCTCCCCCGACCCCTCTCCCGAGAGGAGAGGGGGGCGAAATCGGCGGGGGCGGGGCGAGACCCGCCCTACGGACCCCGCGGGGTCTCCCCTTCCAGGGTGATGCGCCACATCTCGCGGCGGTGGCCGTCGTAGTCGTTGATGGCGCGGTGCTGGCACGAGCGGTTGTCCCAGATCACCACGGTGCCGGGGCGCCAGCGGATGCGGGCGGTGAATTCGGGCCGGGTCTGGTGGTCGAAAAGCTGGTCGAGAAGGGGCGCGCTTTCCTCGGGGGTCAGCTCGGCGAAGCGCACCGTGTGGGAGCGGTTGAGGTAGAGCGCCAGGCGGCCGGTCTCCGGGTGGCGGCGCACCGCCGGGTGGGTGGCGGTGAGCGTCCGGGCGGCATTTTCGGCGGCGCGCATCGAGCCGGTGGCGAGATGGGTGGCGCGCAGCGCGCTGGCGTTCTTGGCCGAGCTGGAGACGCCGTGGAGGCCGGCGAGGCGCTGTTTCATGGCCTCGGGGAGGGCCTCGTAGGCCTGGTACTGGCAGGCGAACAGGGTGTCGCCGCCGCTGGGCGGGGTCTCGAGCGCCATCAGCATGGTCGCCTTGGGCGGCTTGGGCCGGTAGGTGGTGTCGGTGTGCCAGATGCCGCCGAAGTTTGAGACCTGGTGCGCCTCCTTGACGATCATGGTGATCTCGGGGTGGCCTTCCAGCCCCTTGGCGAAGGGGTATTCGGCCGGTTCGCCGAAGCGCCGGGCGAGGGCTGTGTATTCGGCGGCGCTCAGGTGCTGGCCGCGGAACACCAGCACCTGGTGGTCGAGGAAGGCGGCGTGGATGGCGTCGAAGGTCGGGTCGTCGAGGCGGGCCAGGTCGATGCCTGTGATCTCGGCGCCGAGGGCGCCGGAGAGCGGGTTGATCGTGAGGGCGGGGCCGCTGGTCTCCATCATGTCGCTGATACCGATCCCACGGGGCGGAACGCGCTGCTTTGCCCGTTGCGCGCGATCCGGTGGTTCGTAA
>JACZTQ010000272.1 GCA_022573605.1 Pseudomonadota bacterium
CGACCGGTTCGCGGAACCAGGCGATCTCGATGATCCGGCCCACATAGATCACCGCCAGCAGCGACGAGAACACGATCACCGCGACCAGCCACCACAGCCCCTGCTCGACCGCGCCCATGATCAGGAACCACTTGGAGACGAACCCGGCGGTGCCCGGCACCCCGATCAGCCCCAGCCCGGCGAGCACGAAAGCGCCCATGGTCAGCGGCATGGTGCGGCCGATCCCGGCCATCTGCTCGATCCGGGTGATGCCGGTCGAGTAGACCATGCAGCCGATCGCCAGGAACAGGCAGCCCTTGATGATGGCGTGGTTGAACAGGTGGCTGATGCCGCCGGTCAGCCCGGTCTGGCTGACCAGGGCGATGCCGAGCATGATGTAGCCGATCTGGGCCACCGAGGAATAGGCCAGCATCCGCTTCACGTTGGTCTGGAAGATCGCCACCAGCGACGGGATCGTCATCCCCAGCACCGCCAGCACCAGCAGCAGCGGCGCGGCTTGGGTGTCGCCGAAGGCGAGGTCGATGCCGAAGACCGAGAAGAAGAAGCGCAGCAGCAGGTAGACCGCCACCTTGGTCGCCGTCGAGGCGATGAACGCGGTCACCGCCGAGGGCGCGTAGGCATAGGCGTTCGGTAGCCACAGATGGAGCGGGAACAGGGCCAGCTTGAGCCCGATGCCGACCCCGATGAAGCCCAGCGCCGCGATCACCGGGCGGGGGCTCTCCACCGCCTCCAGCCGGCCGGCGATATCGACCAGGTTCAGGGTGCCGGTCATGGTGAACAAGAGCCCGACGCCGATCACGTAGAAGGTCGCGCCGATGGTGCCGATCACCAGGTATTGATAGGCCGCGACCAGTGCCCGGCGGTCGCGCCCCAGCGCGATCAGCACATACATCGACAGCGACGACACCTCCATGAAGACGAAGACGTTGAAGGCGTCCCCGGTGATCGCCATGCCCAGCAGCCCGGTCAGGCAGAGCAGGAACATGCAGTAGAACCAGCCCTGGCGCTCGGGCGCGATCTCGTCGGCGATCGAGCGCGGCGCATAGCTGGTCACCAGGGCGGCCATGACCGAGACCAGCACCAGCATGAAGGCGTTGGCCTGGTCGACCCGGTATTCGATGCCCATGGGCGGCGCCCAGCCGCCGATGGCGTAGGAGATCGGGCCGTTGGCCATCACCTCGCGCAGCAGCGCAAAGGCGATCACCGGCATGGTCCAGGATACCGCCAGCGCCACCAGCCAGGCCAGCGCGCCCTTGCGCACGATCGCCGCCACCACCGCGCCGAGCAGCGGCACGGCAACCTGCAACGCCGGCAGGTGATCCATCAGGTTGACCGGCTCGCTCATACCAAGGATCGCCGATAAGGACCCATGGAGATCGCGCCGGCGGCCCGTCGGGCAGGAGGAATGCCGCCGGCGACGCGGCCCATCGTCAAGGCTTTCCGACGCCCTCCGACGGGCCGCCGGCGCGACCGGAACGGCGGCTTGCCAAGGCTTTCGGGCAAGGTTTCGGCCAAGGTTTCGGTTGGCGTCGCGCACGCTTTACGATGCCCCGCATCGCCGCAGCGCACGCTCCTGGCCGAAAACCTTGGCAAGCCGTCTCTATGGGTCATTATCGGCGATCCTTGGTATCATCCGGCGTGGTCGTCCCGGTCCACCACATCCATGATCTCGTCTTCCTCGATGGTGCCGTAGGCCTCGTGGACGCGCACCACCAGCGCCAGCCCCAGCGCCAGGGTCGCCACCCCGACGACGATGGCGGTCAGGATCAGCACGTGCGGCAGCGGGTTCGAGTAGACGGTGAAATTCGGATCGAGGATCGGCGGCGTGCCGCCGAGGATCTTGCCGGGGCTGAGATACAAGAGGTAGACCGAGGTCTGGAACACCGCGAGACCCAGCAGGGTCTTGATCATGTTCGACTTGGCGACCACGATGTAGAGCCCGGCCACCATCAGGAAGATGGTGATCCAGTAGTTGTAGTTGGCGATGATGTCCTGGATCAGGGTCATGGCCGGCCCCTCCCGGCGAAGGCGTAGAAGATCGCGATCATGGTGCTGGCCACGGTGACCAGCACGCCGATCTCGACCAGGAACACGCCCCAGTGCTGGCCGTGGATCGCATCGCCGTGGATCAGCTTGTTGTATTCCAGATAGTTGCCGCCGCTGGCGATGCCCCAGAGGCCGACGCCGGCGAAGATCAGCACCCCGAGCGGCACCAGGAACTCGACCAGCGCTCTGGGCACCGCGCGCTCTGCCGCGTTGAGGCCGTAGATGATGGCGTAGAGAATCACCCCGGCGGCGAGGATCACCCCGGCCTGAAAGCCCCCGCCCGGCCCGAAATCGCCGTGCAACTGCACATAGAGCCCGAAGATGAAGATGAACGGGATGAACAGCTTCGAGACGACCCGCAGGATGGTGTCGAGACGCATCTCAGGCCTCCCTCGCCAATGCGGCCCCGCCGCAGACTCCCACCCTGTCCCCTTCTCCGGGGCTTACGCCGCGCCACTGGCGCGACGGTCCCCTGCGAAGCCTTCCAGGGGGAGGGGACGCCAGTTGAACCCTCGGACCCTGCGTCCCCCTCCCCGGAAAGGGGAGGGGACAGGGGAGGGGTCTGCGACGCTGCCGCAATGAGACCGGTCTCGCCATCGCCCTCACCCTTCCCGCTGGAATCGCTTCAGCAGCAACAGCACGCCGATGCCGGCGGTGAAGATCACCGCCACCTCGCCCAGGGTGTCGAAGCCGCGATAGGAGGCCAGCACCGCGGTCACCACGTTGGGGATTCCGGTCTCCGCCATGTTCCGGTTCAGATAATCGAGGCCGACGCCGGTGTTCATCGGCGTGTCGGCCAGGCCGAAGCCCGGCAGCCCCCAGGTGCCGTAGATCAGCATCGCCCCGGTGCCGACGGCGACGAACAGCGGCAGTATCGCCGAATAGCGCGGCGCGGCCTCCTCGGTCTTGGTCAGATGCAGCGCCCCCAGCGCCAGCACGGTCGAGATGCCGGCGCCGACCGCGGCCTCGGTCATCGCCACGTCGACCGCGTCGAGCACCATCATCACGCTGGCCATCAGGAAACTGTAGGCGCCCGCCAGCACCACCACGGCGAACAGGTTGCGCACCCGGATGATGCCGATGGTGATCGCCGCCAGCAGGGTCAGCAGGACCATGTTGATCAACAGTTCCATCAGCGGCCGTCCCTGTTCGCGGAGTCGGGGCCAGCGGAGTCGGGGCCAGCGTTGCCGGGGGGCTCGGCATCCGGGTTGGCGTCCTCTTCCTCTCCGCCATAGCCGGTTTCGGCCAGGGCCTCCGGCGCCTCCTCCTCCGCCGGCTCCTCCTCGACGATCTCGGATTTCAGCGGCGTCGCCAGCCGGACGCCCAACTCGGGGAAGAGTTCAACCGGGTCGGTCGCCACCAGCGCGCCGCTGGCGTCGGCCAAGAGCGGCTTCTCGCCGTCGTGCAGCGCCGCGCGGGCCAGCGCATGGGTGGCGACGGCGCCGGTGACCCACATCACGGCGACGATGATGATCAGCTTCACCGCCACCAGGGTGATCCCCGCCTGCAACAACATGCCGAGGGTCAGCAGCCCGACGCCGAGGGTCTCGCTGACCGAGACCGCATGCATCCGGGTGAAGATGTCGGGCATCCGGTTCAGCCCGATGGCGCCGACCACGTAGAAGAACCCGCCGCCTAGCAGCGCCGCCCAGCTCAGAAGGTCGATCACCTGTCCCATCAGCCCGGATCCCGGTCGAGGTCCTGGGCATGGCCCAGCGCCCCGTAGCGGAAGAACTTCAGCACCGCGAGGGTTCCGATCATGTTCAGCAGCGCATAGGTGATGCCGACATCGAGGAACTCCGGCCGTTCGGTCATGAAGCCGAACAGCGCCAGCAGCATGATCGCGCCGACGCCGATCTTGTTGGCCGCCAGCAGCCGGTCGAAGGCGGTCGGCCCGGCCAGCGCCCGGGCCACCGCCAGCGTCAGCGCGATCAGCACGGCGATGATGGCGGCCGCGAACATCATGGCCCGGCCCCGCTCGCCCCGGTTTCGCCTGCCCCGGTTTTGCTTGGCTCGACCCCGTCCATCCAGGCGACCCGCCGGTTCATCTCGTCGTCGGCGAAGCCCGCGGCGTTCTCGCGGGTGATGGCGTGGACCCAGATCGCCTTGCCCCGCTCGGAGACCTCGACCGCGATGGTGCCCGGCGTCAGGGTGATCGAGTTGGCATAGGTGGTCAGCCCGACGGCGGATTTCTGCAAGGCCGCGACCTTGACCATGGTCGGCGAGATCGGCAG
>JACZTQ010000028.1 GCA_022573605.1 Pseudomonadota bacterium
AGGAAGTACAGGGAGCACTCGTTTTTAGTAATAAGTATGTGAATCGTCGGATAGAGCCATTTGGTGGAGTTAAATTTGCTTATCAAGTGGGGCGTTTGAGAGATAAAAACACGGCAGATCAGTCGCGTGGGTCGGTGGAGTCAACATCCCCGTTTTTTGGGCTGCGTGTTCGGTTGTTTGATAAAGAATATTTTGTTATCGAGGGATCCGTGTTGGGTGAGACGATGATCTCAGGGGGAGTTTCTCTCGGGTTTTAAAAATAAAGATGTCCTTGAAAGCAGGGCCAATTTAGGATAATTCTTCCGTTTCTGTAGTGAAACAGAAGTCCCTGCCGAGGCGAGATAGTGTCAGTTGCACTTCTTCTCGTACAAGAAGTGCGTTTTTTTTGGAAAATACCAGTGTATTGTTTCTTACAGAGCTTGACAGTTGGAAGTGCAGGTTTGAGGGGATTTCGAAGAATGACGACGAAGGCGTAGTCAAGCACTACGTCGAGGAGAAGAGATGAAGAAATTCCCCAATGATGCGCTTTCATAATGTAAGGAGATGTTGGAAGCAATACACTAGATAAATAGAAGGAGCAGATCGTGAGTCGAAAAGAAAGAGAAGCGGTTGTCCAGAATCTCACAGAAACCCTTCAGGGTGTTGAAAGTATGATATTGACACACTACCAAGGGTTAACGGTTGATGAGATGAATGATTTGAGATCACGCCTTGTCGTTACTCGCAGTGAGTATCGCGTTGTGAAAAACACGTTGACCAAGCGTGCTCTTGAAAGCTTGGGACTGTCTGAATTTGCGCAACATTTTGAAGGTCCTTCTGGGTTGGTTATTGATCATCTTTGTCGAAATCCCGCCTGTGAAAACCCGTCTCATATGGAACCCGTCACCAATCATGAAAATATCTTGAGGGGTGAGTTACACCTAACGAGCAGTAGGAAAACCCACTGCCCTCTTGGCCATCCCTACGATGAACAGAACACCTATCAATATAAAGGTTCACGTCACTGCCGTACTTGTAAGCGTCGCACTTTTTCAGAGTGGAATGCGAAACAAACTCCTGAATATCTCGCCGCTCGTCGTCTTCGTCGGGCACCGCGGTGTCAGGGGTGACGCCCCTACCGAGCGCGTACATCAGACGATTCAGCCGAAACCGCTGAGTGAACGGCTCCATCCCTTGGTCGATTGAGAACAGGTCATCCCTAAGAGTGGGCTGTTGGACCGATGCAATCAAGCGGTTTGCGCGCTCCTTGTCTCCCAAGAGGACATATGCTGCTTCGGCCACGAGAAGCTTGTCATAGTCTTGAAGTCGCTCGTCGCGTACGTCACCCAACAGCGTTCGCATCGTCGACCTCGAGCATCTCGTCGTGCGCGCCGAACTGCCGGAGGCGGAGCTGGCGCGCCTTGTGGAGCACGCCGTCGGCGGCGAAACGCTGGTCGCCGTAGTGACCTTGCCGGCCGCCCGGCGGGGCGACGGCGTGCCGGCCTGGTTGCCCACCGGCGAGTTGCTGGAGCCGGTCGGCCCCCTCACCCACGCCGACGCGACCGCCGCCTTCGAAGAGCAGATCGCGGCCCTGATCGAGGGCGGCGCCGATGTCATCTGGGCCGAGACCATGTCGTCGGTCGAGGAGTTCGGCGCCGTCGCCGCGGCCGCCGCCAACCAGAGCGCGCCGTTCTGCGCCACGCTCAGCTTCGATACCGCCGGGCGCACCATGATGGGAGTGACCAGCGAGGCCTACGCGGCGCTGGCCGCGGCCCTGCCGAACCCGCCGCTGGCGATCGGCGCCAATTGCGGCACCGGCGCCTCGGACCTGCTGCGCACGGTGCTGGGCATCACCGGCGCCACCCCCGAGGCCGTCGTCATCGCCAAGGCCAATGCCGGCATCCCGAAATTTGTCGACGGCCGGATCCACTACGACGGCACGCCGGAACTGATGGCCGACTATGCGCGGCTCGCACGCGACGCCGGCGCCCGGCTGATCGGCGGTTGTTGTGGTTCGGAGACCGCGCATATCCGCGCCATGCGCACGGCGCTGGAAGACCATACCCCCGGCCCCCGGCCCGGCCTCGACGAGATTCGCGCGCGCTGCGGCGACTTCACCTCGGCCAGCGACGGCACCGGTGATACGTCTGGCGCCGAGTCGCGCCGCAGCCGGCGCGGGCGGCGACGGGTCTGATTTTCCCCGGATTTTCCCCGGATTATCGATGGTATTTCCACGCCCCGGTCGGTTTCTGGGCCGCGGATGACGATTTTAATGGATCGGTGCGATAAAAACTGACTCAGTATCACGCGAAACAGCGAACCACTGGTGCCGCTTGCACCGGGCGCCGGGGAAAACGCAATGGCCGACGAACTCGACGACATCGTCCTCAGCGAGCTTGACGACGACGAGCTTACCCTGCAAATGCACGACGACCTCTATGACGGTCTCAAGGAGGAGATCGTGGAGGCCGTCAACATCCTGCTCGAACGCAAATGGCAACCCTACGACGTGCTGACCAAGGCGCTGGTCGAGGGCATGCGCATCGTCGGCATCGATTTCCGCGACGGCATCCTGTTCGTGCCCGAGGTGCTGCTCGCCGCCAACGCCATGAAGGCGGGCATGGCGATCCTCAAGCCGCTGCTGATCGAGAGCGGCGCGCCGCGCGTCGGCACCATGGTGATCGGCACGGTCAAGGGCGACATCCACGACATCGGCAAGAACCTGGTCTCGATGATGATGGAGGGCGCCGGCTTCGAGGTGATCAACCTCGGCATCAACAACTCGGTCGAGAACTACCTCGAGGCGATCGCCACCGAGAAGCCCGACATCCTCGGCATGTCGGCGCTGCTGACCACGACCATGCCCTACATGAAGGTGGTGATCGACGCGCTGAAGGCGAAGGGCATCCGCGACGACTACATCGTGATGGTCGGCGGCGCGCCGCTGAACGAGGAGTTCGCCCGCGCCATCGGCGCCGACGCCTATTGCCGCGACGCGGCGGTGGCGGTCGAGACCGCGACCGAGTTCATGAACCGGAAGCACAACCTGCTGGCCGCCGGTGGCTGACCGCACAAACGCCGCTGCTAGGCGTCCCCTCCCCCCGCCGGGGGGAGGGCTAGGGAGGGGGCCGTGGCCCCGCAAACCGCATGCGCCTGGATGACGACAGCCTGACCGAGACCGGCCTCGCCGCCCCCAACCTTTCCACGACGGGCGCGGCGGATGTCTCGGCCCGCGTGTTGCTGATCGCCTGCGGCGCGCTGGCGCGCGAGATCCTGGCCCTGACCCGGCTCAACGGCTGGTCGCACCTCGACCTTGTCTGCTTGCCCGCCAAACTCCACAACGTGCCGCAAAAAATTCCCGAAGCGGTCCGCGCCAAGGTCCGCGCGGGCCGCGCGCGGGGCTACGCCAGCGTCTATGTTGTCTACGCCGACTGCGGCACCGGCGGGCTGCTCGACAAGGTCTGCGCCGAGGAGGGCGTCGAGCGCATCGAGGGGCCGCACTGCTACAGCTTCTTCACCGGCAACGAAGCCTTCGCCGAACGCACCGAGGCGGGCGAGATCACCGCCTTCTACCTGACCGATTTCCTGGCCCGCCAGTTCGACACCCTGATCTGGAAGGGCATGGGCTTCGACCGCCACCCGGAGCTGCTGGAGATGATGTTCGGCAACTACGAGAAGATCGTCTACCTGGCCCAGACCGACGACCCGGCGCTGGAAGCCAAGGCCCGCGCCGGCGCCAAGCGCCTCGGCCTGGCCTTCGAGATGCGCAAGACGGGATATGGGGATTTGGCGGGCTTTCTGGCGGGGGCCGCCGAAACCTGATGTCCCGTAGGGTGGATCTTGATCCACCAATCACGTTCGCCGCCCTACCACGGGCTGGCGGGTCAAGACCCGCCCTACAGCGGCCGATGGCCCGTTGGGTGAGTCGTCTCGATCCACCATTCTACGCGGTTCGGGGAAAGCGGGGGTGGGGTCGAAACGACCCATCCACCCACCATCCGCTCACTCGTCCGTCTTCACCACCCGCAGCTTCGGCCGCTCGCCGTTGCCCTTCGGCTCGTCCTCGCCCAGCCCGCCCTCGATCGCGGTCAGGCCACCTGCCGGCGCGCCCTCGAAGCTCGCCTGGCCCTCGCCGAAGCCGGCCAGCGGCATGGCGTCGCCCTGGTCCGCTTCCATGCCCGCGTCCGGCCCCCCGCCGGCCCCCTCGCCCACGGGACGGATCGACATCGTGTCGATGGTGAAGCGCAGCGGCACGGCGCCCGGCTCGGTGACCGCCTCCGGGGTGCGCCCGCTCACCGGGTGCAGGCAGCCGATCAGCCGGTCGATCGAGCCGAAATTGCCCCGCAGCGGCAGCAGGATCACCTCCCACACGGTCACCCCGTCGGGCGCGAACAGCCGGGCATAGCCGACCCCGGGCTCGGCCAGGGTCTCGGCGATCAGGGCGACGAAGCTCTCGCGCGCCTTGCCCGCCATGACCGAACGCGCGCTCATGCCGCGCAGCTCGTAGCCGAAGGCGTCGACCAGCGCCGTGCCGGCGAGCCGGAAGCGCAGGTTGCCCTGGCCCAGGTCCTCGAGCACGAACAGGTGCCGGGCGTCGGTCTTCATGTCGCGCGGGTCGACCTCGGCCCGGTAGGGGCAGGGCCGGCCGGCGCGCAGGCGCTCCCAGTAGTTGTAGAGCTCGCGAATCTCGGAGTGAATCATCTCGTTGCCGCTGCGTGACAGGCGATAGCTTGCCAGTTCGATGCTGTTGCCGCCGGTGTGGTCACCCTCGTTGCCGTTCATCTCGGTCTCCCCGTGTTTACCAGCTTCCCGGACCTGCCGCCATGGCCGCGCCCGTCTCGGGGAAAGAGCAGCAAGTTCCGTGCCAGAAGCGGCGGCGCGACCTCGGCGGTTGACCCGGAGCGCGGCCCGGTTATGGTTGCCGCGGGCCCCGGCAGGGGCAGTCCCAGGAGACCGCCAGATGCCATGACCCCCCCCGGCCCGGACCCCCACGCAGACCGCCGCGGCATCCTTTTCGTGCTCTCGTCGCCCTCGGGCGCGGGCAAGACCACGCTGTCGCGCAAGCTGCTGGCCAAGGACCCGGCCTTCACCCTCTCGGTCTCCGCCACCACCCGCCCGCCGCGCTCCGGGGAGACCGAGGGGATGGACTACTTTTTCGTGTCACGGCAACGGTTTGAGGCGATGGTGGCGGGAGGCGAGTTGCTCGAGCACGCGGCGGTCTTCGGCAACTCCTACGGCACCCCTCGCGGCCCCGTAGAGGCGGCCATCCGGTCCGGGCGCGACGTTCTGTTCGACGTCGACTGGCAAGGCGCCCAGCAGCTCCGCAACTCCGACCTCGCGGCACTGGTGGTCACCGTCTTCATCCTGCCGCCCTCGATCGCCGCCCTGGAGGAGCGTCTGCGCAGCCGCGGCCAGGACAGCGGCGCGGTCATCGCCGGGCGCATGGCGCGGGCCCGCGACGAGATCAGCCACTGGGCGGAATATGATTATGTCCTGATTAATGACGATCTCGCGACCTGCCATTCCCGGATCGGGACAATCATCGCCGCCGAGCGCCAACGCCGGGAGCGCCAGAAATGGCTGCAACCGCATACCGACGCGCTTTACGCCGAGTTCGTGGCCTGGGCCGGGGACCAGTGCGAATGACCCTCTACGCCCTCGACGGCGTGGCCCCGGCACTGCCGGCCAGCGGAAACTGCTACATCGCTCCCGGGGCGCGGCTGATCGGCAACGTCACCCTGGGCGAGGCGGCCGGCATCTGGTTCAACGCGGTCCTGCGCGGCGACAACGAGCCGATCGTGATCGGCCCCGGCAGCAACGTGCAGGACGGCTGCGTGCTGCACACCGACCCGGGCTTCCCGCTGACCCTGGGCGCCGATGTCACGGTGGGGCATTCGGCGGTCCTGCACGGCTGCACCATCGGGGAGGGCACCCTGATCGGCATGGGCGCGGTGGTGCTGAACGGGGCCGTGATCGGCAAGGGCTGCCTGATCGGCGCCAACGCCCTGGTCACCGAGGGCAAGGAGATTCCCGACCACTCCATGGTGCTCGGCCAGCCGGCCAAGGTGATCCGCCCGATCGACCCGGCGATGGCGGTCGAGTTGCGCCGCGCCGCCGAGATCTACCGCAAACGCCAGCAACACTATCGCGAGGGCCTGGTGGCGGTTCGAGCGCAGCCGTAGGGTGGGCCGTCCACGGGCGGCTTCTCAAACCGGCAGCGCCCGCAGCGCCAGTTGCCCATCGCCCTCGATCAGTTTGAGTCGCGCCCCGACCGCCACCGCCGCCGGGCCCACCAGAGCGAATTCCACCTGGCGCGAGTCCGGCGCCGGTCCCGGCTCGCCGGCGAGCCAGCGGCGCTGGTCGGCCGAGGCCCCCGCCTTCGCCCCCTCGGCGATCACCGCCAACGGCAGCGCGTCGCCGGCCGGCAGCATCACCTTCAGCGCCCCGCTCATCCCCAGCATGGCGCGGCCCGCCAACAGCATCAGGAAGATCAGCCGCGCCACCGGCAGCGAAATCGGCGGCCCCTGCGGTGCGCTCCACTCCAGTCGCACCCGCGGCCCCGCCAGCACGCCCTCGACCCGCTCGCACAACTGGCCCCGCGCCATCGTCGCATCGCGGTCGCCGACGGCGCCGAAGGCCAGGCGGTGGAACTTCAGCAGCGCCGCGGCGCGCCGCGCGCTTTGCTCCACCATCGCCATTTCCTCGGTCGCGTCCGCCCCGCCCATCTCGCGGATCAGATCGACGCCGTTCACCACCGCCCCGACCGGGCTGACCAGGTCATGGCAAATCCGCGTGCAGACGATGCCGGCAAGCTCGGTGTCGTTCATCTCGGGTCTCCTGGCCAGGTCTCCTGGCGTTTTCGTTGGTCTCGGCCTGCCGGATCGGGTAAAGCTCGACCATGTCGCACGCATTCCTCGAAGTCGGCGCCATCGTGCGCCACCGGAGCAAACCGGACTGGGGGCTGGGCCAGATCCAGTCGATCATCGGCCTCCGCGTCACGGTCAATTTCGAGCACCAGGGCAAGGTTGTGATGCATGGCGATGATCTTCCGCTACAACTTGTCGCCCCGGATCATTGCTGACAAGAGCCGGCATTCCGGAGTGCGCCCCGGCGTGCGCCCAGGGTGCGCCCAGGGTGCGCCCCGGAGTGCGCACGGTGACGACGATGGCGCATTCCGGCGCCCGAAACGACTCCTAGCACGACATCGGGGGAGGTTGCGTTAACAACGCAACCCCCATAGTGTCCGCCCTCTGACCGGGCTGCGGGAACGGCCGGGCCGGAGGGGACGGAAAAGGGCCTATCCGATGCGCATCGACGCGGGCCGGTTTACGGTCAGACTGGCAGAGTGCGAAGCCGACGTCGCCGCCGCGCAGCGTTTGCGCTACCGCATCTTCGTCGAGGAAATGGGCGCTTCCCCAAGCCCCGAGAACGCCGCCGACCGCCGCGAACGCGACCGCTTCGACCCCCATTTCGAGCACCTCCTGCTGATCGACAATGAATCGGACCATCCGGATATCGAACGCGGCGTGGTCGGCGTCTACCGGCTGCTGCGCGGCGCCCGGGCAAAACAGGGCATCGGCTTCTACGGCGCCGGCGAATACGACCTGACGCTGCTCGAGAACCACCCGCGCCAGACCCTGGAACTGGGCCGCTCCTGCGTCGATGCAAACCACCGCGGCGGCGCCGGCATGCATCTGCTCTGGGCCGGTCTCGGCCAGTATGTCGGCGAGCACGACATCGGCATCCTGTTCGGCGTGGCGAGCTTCCACGGCGCCGATCCGGCGCCGCTGGCCCAGGCCCTGAGCTACCTGCACCACAACCACCTGGCGCCGCCCGACCTGCGGGTCGCCGCGATCGCCGGCAACCGGGCGCGGATGAATATCCTGCCGCCCGAGCGAATCGACAAGGCCGAGGCGATGCGCCAGATCCCGGCGCTGATCAAGGCCTACATCCGGCTCGGCGGCTTCGTCGGCGATGGCGCCTATATCGACCGCGACTTCAACACCGTCGATGTCTGCCTGCTGATGGACACCTCGCGCATGGTTGGCCGCTACCGCAAGTTCTACACCCGCCAGCGCGGCGGGGCGATCGACCGCATCCTCGGCTGACCTGTCCAAAATGATATCTGGCCGCATGAATATCTGAAGCATGAACACCTGGAACGCGGAACTGCCGCCGGAACTGCCGCCCCCGACCCTCGGCGGGCGCATCGCCGGCGTCCTGCGGATGACGGCGTTCATCGTGCTGACGGCGGTGACGCTGGCGGTCTTCCTCACCGGGCGCACCCTGCGCGTCTGGCTCGGGCGCCGGGTCACCTATCACTTCGCCTGCGCCCGGCTCTGGTCGCGCGCCGGGCTCTGGCTGACCGGGCTCGCCCTGGTGGTCCGGGGCACGCCGGTGGAGAGCGGCGCGCTGGTCTGCAACCATTGCAGTTGGGCCGACATCCTGACCCTGCGCTCGGTCAGGCTGATGTATTTCGTCGCCAAGGCCGAGGTGCGGCGCTGGCCGGCGGTCGGTTTCATCACCGCCGTTGCCGGCACCATCTACATCGAGCGCCGGCGCAGCCAGGCCAAACGGCAGGAGCAGATCCTGCGCGAGCGCATCGGCGCCAGCCAGTTGCTGAGTTTTTTCCCCGAGGGCACCTCGACCGACGGGCTTCGGGTGCTGCCGTTCAAGAGCTCGCTGTTCTCCGCCTTCTTTCACGACGATCAGGCGGCCGATCTCTGGATCCAGCCGGTCACGCTGCGCTACACCCCGGCGCCGGGCTCCGGCCTGCCGCCCAGCTTCTACGGCTGGTGGGGCGACATGGGGCTGGGGGCGCACATCTGGGTGGTGATGAGCCGCTCTTTCGGCGGCCGCGCCGAGGTGATTTTCCATCAGCCGGTCAAACCCCGGGCGTTCCGCGACCGCAAGGCGCTGGCCGAGCATTGCGGCGCCGTGGTGGCGCGGGGCCTGACCGAAGGCTGAACGGGTCGAGGCAAGCGCAACCCCGCCGCTGGCGCCCCCCTCTCCCTCTGGGCTTCGCCAGGGGACCGTGGCCGCAGATGCGGCCGCGTAAGCCCCGGAGAAGGGGCTGGGGGAGAGGGCAGTGCCGGCGCCGATGCGGGCGGCGGCGGCTTCCCCGCCTGCCGCTGCTCAACTTCGTTACCGGCCCGTTGCCGCCGACCGGTTTCCGCGACTGCGTTCCAGAACCCGCCGAACCTTACAGGAACCTTACCAACGGAGTCATCTCCCATTAAGGGACGCTCAACTACATTTCCGGAATGATGAACAACTCATGACGGAGGAGCGAGCAATGTCGATCAGGAATGATCTCAAGGGAACGGCCGTGCCGGCGCCGGCGCTGATGGACCGGCGCACGGCGCTGGCGAGGCTGGGTCTCGGTGCGGCGGTGACCTATGCGGCGCCGATGGTGCTGAAGCTGAGCGAGGCGCGCGCGCATGGCGGCTCCGGCGGCGGCGGCTCGGGTGGCGGCGGTTCGGGCGGTAGCGGCGGCGACAGCGGTGGCGGCGACAGCGGTGGTGGCGGTTCGGGCGGTTCCGGCGGTTCGGGCGCCAGCGGCTCAGACTCCAGCGGTCACGGCAGTGCTGGTTCCGGCGCCTCTTCCGCCTCCGGCGGCGCGGACTCAACCTCGGGTCAGGGCCGCGGCAGGGGCCGTGGCAGAGGCCGGGGTCGTGGCAGGGGCCGTGGCGCCTCCACCGCCAGCACGGCGAGCACGCCGAGCGCGGCGACTACCCCATCCACCGCGACCACGCCGACCGGCGCGACTTCGCCGACTGGCGCGACTTCGCCGACCGGCCCGAGCGGTCCGTCGTCCGACGACAGCGCCACCGCCGGCAGTGGCCCGAGCTCGATCTGATCCTATCGTCTCCGCCAAGGGCAACGCCGCATTCGTGCGGCGTTGCCTGTTTTCAGGGCAATTGCAAGCAAAGTGGATTTACTTTCTGGATTCGAAATCACGTTGAATAAAAATGTTAGAGCAATATTGAGTTAAACGGGGTCAATTGGGGACTCAAAAATTATGTGAATCCAAATGGATAGAGCATCCGAGTCGAATCCATCAGGATAGAAAACGCCTTGGCGCCGGCACGACCGCCGGAGTGGCCGAATATTACGGGAAGCTTACAAATGCCGTCATCTTCTGTTCAGGTCGCCTAGTCTAAAGTAATGGGCCATAGGGTGGTTTTGTATCGGAGGAGCGAACGATGTCGATCAGGAATGATCTCAAGGGAACGGCGGCGGCGGCGCCGACGTTGATGGACCGGCGCACGGCGCTGACGCGGCTGGGTCTCGGAGCGGCGGTGACCTATGCGGCGCCGATGGTGCTGAGGTTGAGCGAGGCGCACGCGAAAGGCGGCTCTGGCGGCGGTGGCTCGGGTGGCGGTGGCGGTTCGGGCGGTGGTGGTTCCGGCGGGTCCGGCGGGTCCGGCGGCTCGGGTGGTTCCGGCGCATCCGGCGCTTCGGGTGCATCCGGCGCATCGGGTGCCTCCAGCGCATCCGGCGCATCGGCCGCCAGTGGTCCGAGTGCGACCAGTGCGGCCAGTGCGGCGAGCGCCCCGTCGGCCGCCTCGGTCGCCTCCGAGGCGTCGGCGCCGTCCGACGGCATCTCCGGCCAGGGCCGCGGACGGGGTCGTGGTCGCGGGCGTGGTGGCGCCTCGACGGCCAGCGCCGCCAGCACGGCATCCACCGCCAGCACGCCGACGGGCGCGAGCGGCCCGTCGTCGATCTGATCCATTAGTCTTCCCCCAGGGGCAACGCCGCCATGGTGCGGCGTTGCCCTTTGTGTTTCCATGGGCCGCATGCACGGATCCACCCTCTACCGCGCCGAAGGGCTCGACCCGCTGGTCGCCATCAGCGATGACGGCCCGCTGATGGCGACCCTTGGCGAGGTGATGCTGGGCTGGAACATCGTGCCGGCACGGGATCCGCAACCCGGCGCCGAGGTTGCGGTCCGGATCGAGCAAGGCGCCAAGGGCTGGACCTGCTCCGGCACGACCTTCGACAAGCCGGTCACCTACGCCGATCCGGTCGCCACCGCCTGCAGCCTGATCGCCGCGCTCTACAAGGCCCACACCCTGACCGACCGCGAGGGGCTGTTCCTGCACGCCGCCGGGGTGCGCATCGGCCCCCGGGCCGGCGGTGGACTGGTGCTGCTGAGCGGTCATTACCGGGCCGGCAAGAGCGTGGTGACCACCGCCTGCGCCGCCGCCGGGTTACAGGTCTTCTCCGACGACATCATCCCGCTCGACCCGGACGGGCGGATCGCCCGGGCGCCGGGTCTGGCGATTCGCCTGCGCCTGCCGCTGCCCGACCAGATGGCGCCGGCGACGCGGGATTTCGTCGCCACCCACCGCATCGCCTCGAGCGAGCGCTACGTCTATATCCGCCCGCCGCCGGACCGCCTGGCGGAGCGCGGCGAGGCGGCGCCGATCCGCGCCGTGGTGTCGCTGCGCCGGACCGAGGGCGCGCCGGCGCGGCTGTCGCGCCTGGCCCCCGGCGATGCGCTGAGCGAGACCATCCGGCGCAATTTTGCCCGCGAGACCCCGGCCGGGCGGATCCTCGACGCCTTCGACGGGCTGGTCGCCGAGGTGCCCTGCCTGCGGCTGTCCTACGGCAGCGCCGAGGAGGCCGCCACCCTGCTGCGCGACACCTTCGAGGGCGCGCTGCCGGAGTTCGACGCCGATACCCAGGCCAAAACCTATTCCGGGAGGAAAAGATCGCCGGTCAGGCCGCTGGCCGGTGACGCCATGATCCACCGCCACCCCGGCGCCAACGCCCGCGAGCGCGGCGGCCAGGCCTTCCTGACCGATGCCGAGGAGGCAGTGATTTTCCACCTCAACGCCACCGGCACCGCGCTCTGGCGGCTGCTCGAGCAGCCGACGCCGTTCGGCGAGATTATCGCCGTCTTCGCCGCCGGCTTCCCGGAGCGTGACGCGGATGCCCTGGTGTCCGACCTGTCCCGCCTGATCCGCGATCTGGCGGGCAGCGGCCTGGTGCGGATCGAGGCGCGGTAGGGCGGACATGCTTGTCCGCCCGGCGCGCGGCGGGGGGCAACGCCTGGCGGCAACCGTGGGAAAAGGGTAAGTTCATCAGACCAACCCCCCTTGCGCGATCCCCCACGAGGACAGGAGGACAAGTGGAAGACCGGGAAGACCGGAAAACGTGCGAGGACTGCACCGCTCCCCACAAGCTACTGAAATTGCGCCTATTCTCGGCCAGCGTTCGCACGGGATCGCCAACTCAGGAAATGATTAGACATGAATATGCGAACTCAGTATCTGAGTGTTACAGATAGAGCGCGATCAGGTTATTTGACTTACAGTTTGAGACGTTGAAATTGCAGAGGTTATTCGGTAGATTCCGTTTTACAGCCAGAGGACTCGTCCCCCTCCACAAGGGATATTTGTTCTCGAGGCTGCGGGCCGGGTGTCGAAAGCCCGGCCCAACTCAAAGAGACCCAACTCAATAGGAGATGTTATGGCAATCACGCCTCAGAAACGCAGGGCAATCGTCGACCGCGAAAACGCGCTACGCGACTCTTTCTGGCCGGATGCGTCGGAGCGAATTTGGCTCCAGAAGTCCTATGGTGGCTTCGTTGCTGTCCCAAAGACGATGCCCTATGTCTGCCGTATCCTGGACGAGATGTCCAAAGATCATCCGCTTGGCGAAACCTATCAGGCATTATGGTCCTTCACTTGGGGCAACAACGCCTTCCTGCGCGTCAATAAGCCGGACGAAGTCGCATTTGCGGCGGGCTTCAGCGGACAGCGGGGTCGGCGGACGCTGTTTGACCGGATTAAGCGACTGGAGGCACTGAGTTTCATAGAGGTCCAGCCCTCCGGCAACGACCGGTACGGATTCATCCTCATCCCCAATCCCCATGCTATCATCTTCGCGCACCAAAGAGGTGACGGGCCAAATTTGCTGCCCGACGCCGCGAAGGGCCTCACTACGCACGTCATGGCCAATAGCTTCAATGCCTTCCTGGCCCGCGCGCTAGAACTCGGATGCAAGGATGTGAAGGCCCTTGTCGCCGAGGTGGCTGAGAAGGCGAAACCTAAGGCGAAAGCGCCGAAGGCATCCAGGAAGACCAGAGGCGGGAAACTTGCGAAGCCTCACGCGGCATCAGCGAAATTACCAATGTTCTAGCTTTTCCGGGTTCACAGGAGGAAGCAGGCAGTAAGTAGTGAAAGACTGCCGACCAGTCTCCGTCTCAACGGAATTGTCGAAAGCTGTCCCTTTAGCCTCAGCGTTGGTGCAAGCCTGCATGCCCGTAGGACACTGAGCAGACGCTCAGTAGGGCAGACATGGTTTCCGCCGCTGCTGCGGAGGCGGACAAGCATGTCCGCGCCCTACCGGGGCGCCGCTATTGCGGCTCGCGCATGCTGGTCTGGCGCGGTTGCGCGTCGCCGGCGCGGTCCTCGAGCTGCGCCGTGCGCACATCTTCCTGGTTGCAGGCGCCCTCGGGCCAGATGCGCAGCAACTCGTCGTATTCGACCACCGCGAAGCCGATCCAGTCGTAGTAAGCGATATTGCCCCGGAACCAGTCGCCCAGCGGTTTCGGCAGCATGCTGGTCAGCCGTTCGGTCACTTTGGGGGCCGGCCAGAGGCCCAGACGGCTCGCCGCATGGGGCGAGAAGACGGCGTTCTCGGTGTAGCACACCCCCGGAACCGAGAAGGCGATGAAGGCGTCGGCCGAGATCATTTGCCCGTCGATCACGATCCGCTTGCCGGTGTCGATGAATTTCGTATAGGTGCCCACCTTCGAATTGACGATCCCGCCCGCGCCGAAGGTCAACCGGATCTCGCTGTCGGTCTCGGTATAGTTCGTGGAGGTGCAGGCTCCGGCGAGCAGCACGGCGGCGAGACCGGCACAACGGATCGTCGCCGTGACCCGTATCGGCGCCGGCTGGCGGCGAAAGCCCGGCCGCGGGAAAGTTGCGTCCCACCAGGCGCGGAGGCTCTGGCGCAAGGCCGCCGTCGAGCGATGTTTCCGAAGCTTTGAATTTTTCATCTTGCCCACCCTCACTACGTGAATTTTCTGACATCTGTTTCGTTCATGCAGTAAATTAAAGTAAAATTGTGTCAAAAATTTGTAATACCTGTTAACTTTAAATACGATAAAAATTAACTAAAGAAATAATGGTTAACGATATTTGCATTATGCATTGTTTTTGCTGGTGGTTATTGTGAAATACCGATACATTCCTCGGAGGCGCCAGGATTGGCCCGGCAATCCGGCCTTTGGATCATTCGGTTGAGGGCCAGGGGGCATGCCACCCGGGCGGACCCGCGCGGCTTGCGCCCGGCGCGCCGGCGGACAAGCATGTCCGCCCTACCGGGCGCCGCCCATGCCGGTCCGGACCGGCGCGGCCACGCCGCTTGCCAGCCCGCACCCAAGGCGTGCTATCCTCCCCGGCCGACCGGACTTCCCGTCAACCACGCAAGAGCCCCCGATGAACGACCCGTATCCGCCCCCGGCCGCCGGCCGCTCCGGGCGCATCAGCCCGGAGATCAGCCTCGGCGTCTCGCCGCCGGCGTCGCTCGACACCATCGGCGGCCTGGCGGTCTGGCTGCGCGAGCACGCGGTCGAGGAGGTCGAATGCGTCACCCCCGATTTCGCCGGCATCGGCCGGGGCAAGGTGATGCCGGCGGACAAGTTCACCCGCACCACGCCGACCTACCTGCCGACCTCGCTGTTCTTCCTCACCATCACCGGCGGCTACCCGGATTTCGACGGCTTCAACGCCTATGATATCGACGCCGATCTGGCGCTGCGCCCGGATCTGGCCACCACCCGCGCCGTGCCCTGGGCCAGCGACCGCTCGGTCCAGGTGATCCACGATGTCTGCGACCGCGACGGCAAGCTGGTCGAGTTCGCGCCCCGCTCGGTGCTGCGCCGGGTGCTGGACCACTACGCGGCGAAGGGCTGGCGCCCGGTGGTGGCGCCGGAGCTGGAGTTCTACCTGACCAAGCCGAACCCCGACCCGGTGCTTCCGCTCGAGCCGCCCATCGGGCGCTCCGGGCGCAAGGCGCAGAAGGCGCAGGCCTATTCGATCGCCGCGGTCGACGAATACGATTCGGTGATCGAGCACATCTACGACTACGCGGCCGCGCTCGGGCTCGAGATCGACACCATCATCCAGGAGGCCGGCGCGGCCCAGCTCGAGATCAACCTGCTGCACGGCGACCCGCTCGATCTGGCCGACCAGGTGTTCCTGTTCAAGCGCCTGATCCGCGAGGCGGCGCTGCGCTGCGGCTGCTACGCCACCTTCATGGCCAAGCCGATGGAGGGCCAGCCGGGCAGCGCCATGCACATCCACCAGAGCGTGGTGGTGGCAAAGACCGGCCGCAACCTGTTCTCCAACCCGGACGGCACGGCGTCGGACGCCTTCCGCCACTTCATCGGCGGCCAGCAGACCTACCTGCGCGCCGCCGCCTGCCTGATGGCGCCCTATGTCAACTCGTATCGCCGCCTGGTGCCGGGCCTGACCGCCCCGATCAATCTCGACTGGGGCCGCGACAACCGCACCACCGGGCTGCGCATACCGATCTCGGACGCGCAAGCGCGCCGGGTCGAGAACCGGGTGGTGGGGGCCGACGCCAACCCCTACCTGGCCATCGCCGGCTCGCTGGCGGCGGGGTATCTGGGGCTGGTCGAGAAGCTCGAGCCGCGCCGGGAGGTCACCGACGACAGCTACAACCGCCCCCGCGAGCTGCCCCATGGCCTGCTCGAGGCGATCGAGGAGTTCAAAGGCTGCGCGCCCTTGCGCGAGGTCCTCGGCGACGGGTTCTCCGGCCTCTACGCCGCGGTCAAGCAGCACGAATTCGAGGAGTTCATGCGGGTCATCAGCCCCTGGGAACGCGAGTATCTGCTGCTGACCGTGTGAGGCGGGGCTGTTGACGCGCGGCACCTGGCGGGTTGCCCGGCCGGGTGGGAGGGGTGTGAAAAAGCCGGGATTTCACGCGTGAAATGGGGGTCAAGTTATTGAATTTGAACGAAATACGAAAAATAGGGTGGTTATGGTTAATGAGACTCTAACGCATCGGCGCGAAGGCGGATAAGCTGGAAGAACACCCGCGAGCAGACCTTCGTGGGCCCTGCGGCGAATGTGTGCTTTTGACCCGAGGCGGACGTTGCCGGCACCATGATATACCGCCGGTTCGAGCCGGTCATCTTCATCATCGGAGCAGAGAGACGAGGGCAGCGCCCGGCCTGGGGGTGGGCGCAAAGCGCCCGCCCTGTGGGGCGGGGCGGGCGCTGCCCGGGGCTGCGCCCCGGGCGGGACATCTGATCGGTCAGCCCCTAGGGCGGATACCATGCCGGTTTGCACGGCATTGAACTGTCATCCCCGCGAAAGCGGGGACCTCGGAGTGGTGTCAAGAGGTCCCCGCTTTCGCGGGGATGACAGAGGGGCGGGGGTGAGAGCACCCCCGCCCCACCTCACTCCGCCAGCGCCGCCGCGTAAGGCGCCAGCGCCGCCTCGATGCCTTCCGGCGCCGACCACACAGCCACATCCGGCACCACGAAATCGGCGAACGGCGCCAGGCGCGCGGCGTCGGCCGGGGTGACGCCGCCCTCGGCCACCACCGGGGTCTCGATCACCTCGGCCCACCACTCGAACAGCGCGTCTTCCGCCCGG
The DNA here is from genome assembly GCA_022573605.1 of Pseudomonadota bacterium. Lineage (GTDB taxonomy): Bacteria > Pseudomonadota > Alphaproteobacteria > Rhodobacterales > Rhodobacteraceae > Thermohalobaculum. The sequence continues at coordinate 16,623 of JACZTQ010000028.1, forward strand.
CGGCCGTCGCCCAGCGCGCCGGTCTCGCCGACCGGGCCCAGCGCCACATAGTCGGCCCCGGCGTTGGCCAGGGTCATGCCCATATGGCGCGAGACCCCGGCAAAGCCACCGACGATCCGGTCCGGCCCCAACGCCTTGCGCACCTCGCGCACCGGCGCCCGGCTGGCCCCCAGATGCACCCCGTCCAGCCCCAGGGGGACCACCAGGCGGTGGTGCTCGGCGATCACCAGCGCCACGTCGTGGGCATGGGCCACCGGAAGCAGATGGTTCGCCGCCACCCGCCATTGCTGCTCCGGCGCGGCGCCGAGATCGAGCCGCAGGCAGGCCACGCCATGGGCCGCCAGGGCGCGGTCGGCCAGGGCGGCAAAGGGCTCGGGTTCGAACTCCCTCGGGGTCACCAGGTAGAGCCGGGCAGGGGGGGCGGAGCCGGTCATCGGCGGTGTCCGTCAGCCGCCCGGCCGGCCGCTCAGGCCTTGCCCTTGTAGATCTCGACCAGCTTGCTCAGCATCGCGATCGCCTCGCCGCGCGGGCGCTGGAAGGTGTTGCGCCCGATGATCGAGCCGTTGCCGCCGCCGTCGCGGATCGCCCGGGCGTTGTCGTAGACCGAGGCGGCGTCGGTCTTGGCGCCGCCCGAGAACACCATCAGGCGGCGTCCGTTGAAGGCCGACTGGACGCAGTGGCGCACCCTTGCCGCCTGGTCGGCGATGTTGATGCCCTCGCTCTCGTAGACCTTCTTCGCGGCCCCCAGCTCGAGGTGATCGGTGGAGAGCTTGGTCTTGATCAGGTGGGCCCCCAGCAGGGCCGCGATCTGGGCCGCGTAGGCGGCGATGTCGATCGCCGTCTCGCCCGCCGAAGTCAGCGCCTCGCCGCGCGGGTAGGACCAGATCACCGTGGCCAGCCCGACCGCGGCGGCCTCGTTGCGCATCTCGGCGACCTCCTCGAACATCTCGAGGCCCGCCGACGAGCCCGGATAGATGGTGAAGCCGATGGCGGCGCAGCCGAGCCGCAGCGCGTCATCGACCGAGGCGGTGATGGCCTGGTCCTTCCAGGCCTGCTCCGGGATCAGCGAGTTGGCCGAGTTCGCCTTCAGGATGGTCGGGATCTGCCCGGCGAAGGTATCCGCCCCGGCCTCCAGCAGGCCCAGCGGCGCGGCGAAGGCGTTCAGCCCGGCGTCGATCGCCAGCTGGTAGTGGTAGTGCGGGTCGTAGGCCGCCGGGTTGGGCGCGAACGAGCGCGCCGGGCCGTGCTCGAAACCCTGATCGACCGGTAGGATGATCATCCGCCCGGTGCCGCCGAGCTTGCCGTGCATCAGCATCGCGCACAGCTTGCCCTTCACCCCCGGGTTGTCGGCCTCGTAGTTCGACAGGATCTTCTGGACGATTCTGGTGGCTCGCATGGCGGGGCTCCCTGTGGCGCTGGAATGGCTTGCCAGCGAGTTACATGAGACTGCGGCGGGTGGTCAAGTGGGCGCGAGAACCTGCCTCGAATGCCCGCCTCGCGGGTCTTTTCCCCGACGGCTCCGCCAGCCCGCCCCACCTCCCCGCCCAACCACCGATCATGCACCGGTACCATCGGTGGTTGGGTGGGGAGGTGGGGTGGGCAGGTGGAGCCGAAAAGCCGCAGTAGCGGCTTTTGTCACGGGCATAGACTCGAACGGCCCGTGACAGGTGCAACGCACGGTAGGGCGGACATGATTGTCCGCCTTCGGGAAATCAGGCTTGAAAGCCCGCCCCTCCGGCGCATCCGGAAGGGCGGACCCCGATCTCTCCCGCCTATTGCGCGAGCCCGTAGAGCGCCGCCACCCGGGCGCCCAGCCCGCCGCTGGTCCAGGTCTCGATGGCGTGGGCCGCGGCGCCTTGCGAAACCCCCTTCCAGGCCTCGCGGGCGGCGCCCCCGGCGCCGGCGAAGCGTTGGTCCAGCCGCTCGCGCAGCCCAGCCGACGAGCGGTCTCCGGCGGCCGCCGCCAGCGAGGCCCAGTAATAGGCCTCGGCGTAGCTGCGCGGCCCGTCGCGGCCCAGCGCCGAGCCCTGACCGTCCGCGTTCGCGGGCCAACCCTGGGGATCATTCGTGCCGTCGTCATACTTCACCGCGTCTTGCAGGATGTACGCCGTGCCGGTCGCCACGGTCGAACCGAGCATCTCAATCAGCAACGCGGCATCGACGCGGTCGACATTCCCATCGCCGTTCAGATCGCCCTGAGAAGGCGTGGCGCCTCCGATTGTGCCGAGATTCGCCAGCAAGGTCGCCAGATCAGTCAACCCCGCGAACTCGTCGCCGTCCAAATCGCCGATCCCGGTCACCGGCAGCGGCCGCTCCAGAAAGATCTTTTCGCTGTCGTTGCTCAGGCTTCCGTTGACCTGATCGGTATAGATGAAGATCGGTACGGAGGCCGGCACACCGCGGGCAGCACGGAAGGCCGCTTCCTCGGCCGCCGGGTCGCCGCCATTGATCCCTTGCACGGGCAACGCATAATCGCCGGCTGCAACCTCCGCGCCGGCGGGGAACTCGTAGTTGATCGCGCCGCGCACGCGCCACGGCGTCGCGTGACTCGCGTCGGTTCCGATCAACACGTTGGTCGCGCTGATGTTATGCAGTTCCACGAACTCCGGCCC
>JACZTQ010000273.1 GCA_022573605.1 Pseudomonadota bacterium
CGCGCCGGCGAAGATACCCCGGCCCTACTCGGCGGCCTCCAGCATCGCGTCCTCCCGGATCGACCGCGGCGGCAGCGGCGGCTCGGGCATGACGATGGCCGACTGCATCCGCAACTCCTCGACCACGGCGACCTGCGCCTGCTGGATCAACTCGCCCATCAGCTCCTCGCGCACCTCGTCGATCGCCGGGGGGTCGCGGTCGCGCCGCTCATCCAGCCTGATCAGATGCCAGCCGAACGCGGTCCTGACCGGGGCGCTGATGGTGCCGGGCTCCATGGCGAAGGCGGCATCGGCGAACTCGGGCACCATGTCGGCGTGCGCGAACCAGCCCAGGTCGCCGCCCTGGGTGACGGTGCCGTCGGTGCCGTGTTCGGCCGCCAGCAGGGCAAAGTCGGCGCCGGCGTCAAGCTGGGCCTTCAACTCGATGGCAGTCTCCTCGGTCTCGACCAGGATATGCCCGGCGCGCACTTCCGGCGTCGGCTCGGCGTCGAGATAGCGCTCCCGGTAGCGCGCCTCGACCGCCTCCTGGGTCACCCGCGCCGCGACCGCCTGGCGCAGATAGGCATCGGCCAGGGTGGCGCGCTGCTGGTTCAGCAGGTTCAGCGCAATCGCCGGACGCCGCTCCAGCCCGGCCGCCCGCGCCGCCTGCGCCAGCAGCATCTCGTCGATCATCTGCTCGACGATGCCGTTGAACAGCACCTCGTCGGGCAGGGCCTGATACTGATCGGGCAGTTCGCGGCGGATCGCGATCAGCTCGCCCAGCGTCAGAGTGACGCCGTCGACCACGGCCAGGGCCGAGTCGATCGAATACTCCGGTGCGGCCGCTGCGGCAGGCTCCGCGGGCTCGGCAGCGGTCTGGGCGAGCGCGGCCGAGCCCCAGAGAACAAGGCTTAGGGGAGCGAGGCCGAGGGCGGCCGCGGTGAGGAAAGTCGATTTCACGGAGGGGTCTCCTTGCTTCTCTGAGCAGTTAGCGGGGCAGGGGGCGTTGACAGTCCCCCTCCCCGAAAATATGTCTCACGCCGGGTCCTGTCGCCGGATGGCCTGCCTGACTTAATCCGATGCGTCCGGAGCCTCAAGCGCGATCGCGCGTTTTATCACTCTGTTCCGCCCGGGGGCCGGCCGGGGCGGGGCAACCGGAAAGACCGCGCGGTCCGGCGACCGTGCCATGGAGAATTCGTCAGATGTTGAAACTCGGCAACCTTGCCCGGAAGGTCTTCGGCACCACCAACGACCGCAAGATCAGGGCGGCCCAGGGCGCCGTGGACGCGGTCAACGCCCTGGAGCCGGAGATGCAGGCGCTGAGCGACGAGCAGATCCGCGCCCGCACCCAGGAATTCCGCGACCGCCTGGCCGCGGGCGAAACCATAGACGATCTCCTGCCCGAAGCCTTCGCCACCGCGCGCGAGGCGGCCCGGCGCGCGCTCGGCGAGCGCCCGTTCGATGTGCAGATCGTCGGCGGGCTGGTGCTGCACCAGGGCAAGATCGCCGAGATGAAGACCGGCGAGGGCAAGACCCTGGTCGCCACCATGCCGGTCTACCTCAACGCGCTGGCCGGCAAGGGCGTGCACGTGGTCACCGTGAACGACTACCTGGCGCGGCGCGATGCCGCCTGGATGGGCAAGGTCTACAGCTTCCTCGGCATGACCACCGGGGTGATCGTGCCCGGCATCGACGACGCCCAGCGCCGCTCGGCCTACGCCTGCGACATCACCTACGGCACCAACAACGAATACGGCTTCGACTATTTGCGCGACAACATGAAATACCGCCTGGCCGACATGGTCCAGCGCGAGCATTTCTACGCCATCGTCGACGAGGTCGACAGCATCCTGATCGACGAGGCCCGCACGCCGCTGATCATCTCCGGCCCGGTCGAGGACCAGGCCGACATGTATGTCGCCATCGACGCCGTGATCCAGGAGCTTACCGACGAGCATTTCGAGCGCGACGAGAAGGCCCGCACCGTGGTCCTGACCGAAGAGGGCAACGAGGCGGTCGAGCAGATCCTGATCCAGCGCGAGTTGCTGCCCGAGGGCGGCTCGCTCTACGACCCGACCTCGGTCAGCCATGTCCACCACGTCAACCAGGCGCTGCGCGCCCACAAGCTGTTCCAGCTCGACCGCGACTACATCGTCAAGGACAACAAGGTGATCATCATCGACGAGTTCACCGGGCGGATGATGGAGGGGCGGCGCTACAGCGACGGGCTGCACCAGGCGCTCGAGGCCAAGGAGGGGGTCGAGATCCAGCCCGAGAACGTGACCCTGGCCAGCGTCACCTTCCAGAACTACTTCCGCCTCTACGCCAAGCTCGCCGGCATGACCGGCACGGCGCTGACCGAGGCCGAGGAGTTCATGTCGATCTACAAGCTCGACGTGGTCGAGGTGCCGACCAACATGCCGGTGATGCGCGCCGACGACGACGACCAGGTGTTCCGCACCGTGGAGGAGAAGTTCACCGCCATCGTCGAGGCCATCCGCGACGGGCGCGAGCGCGGCCAGCCGATGCTGGTCGGCACCACCTCGATCGAGAAATCCGAATTGCTCTCGGCCCGGCTGAAGAAGCTCAATATCCCGCATAACGTGCTCAACGCCCGCTACCACGAACAGGAGGCGCAGATCATCGCCGAGGCCGGCGCGCCCGGCGCCGTCACCATCGCCACCAACATGGCCGGGCGCGGCACCGACATCCAGCTCGGCGGCAATGTCGAGATGCGCGTCCTGGCCGAGACCGCGGACGTCGAGGACGGCGACAAGATCGCCGAAATCCGCGCCGGCATCGAGACCGAGCTGGCCGAGAAGAAGAAGCAGGCGATCGCCGCCGGCGGGCTCTGGGTGATCGCCACCGAGCGCCACGAGAGCCGGCGCATCGACAACCAGTTGCGCGGCCGCTCGGGCCGCCAGGGCGACCCCGGGCGCTCGTCCTTCTTCCTCTGCCTGCAGGACGACCTGATGCGCATTTTCGGCTCCGACCGGCTCGACAGCATGTTGCAGCGGCTCGGGCTGGAGGAGGGCGAGGCGATCATCCATCCCTGGGTCAACAAGGCGATCGAGAAGGCCCAGGGCAAGGTCGAGGCGCGCAACTTCGACATCCGCAAGAACCTGCTCAAATACGACGACGTGATGAACGACCAGCGCAAGGCGATCTTCGAGCAGCGCCGCGACATCATGGAGGCCGCCGATCTCTCCGAGACCATCGTCGACATGCGCATCTCGGTGATCGACGAGATGGTGGCGCGCCATATCCCTAAACGGGCCTATTCCGACCAGTGGCAGACCGCGGAGCTGGAGGCCGAGGCGCTCGAGGTGCTGGGCCAGGCCCTGCCGGTCAAGGAATGGGCCGCCGAGGAGGGCGTCGATGAAGAGCAGATCCGCGAGCGCCTCTACGACGAGACCGGCCGGGTCTATGCCGAGAAAGAGGCCGAGATCGACGGTCAGAACGGCGCCGGCACCATGCGCAACATCGAAAAGAGCCTGCTGTTGCAGATCCTCGACCAGCACTGGCGCGATCACCTGGTGATGCTGGAGCATCTGCGCTCGGTGGTGGGCCTGCGCGGCTACGCCCAGCGCGACCCGCTGAACGAGTACAAGTCCGAGGCGTTCGCGCTGTTCGAGGGCCTGCTGTCGCAGCTGCGCAGCGACGTCACCCGCCAGCTCGGCGCGCTGCGCCCGCTGACCCCCGAGGAACAGGCCGAGCGCCAGCGCATGATGGCCGAGATGCAGGCCCAGATGCAGGCCAAGGTCGAAGCCGCGGCGGCGGCCGAGGCGGCCCGGCGCCGGCCCGCCCCGGCCGGCGCCATGGCTTTCGCGCTGGGCTCCGGCCCGGCCCAGCCGGAGATCGACCCGGCCGACCCGCAGACCTGGGGCAAGACCGGCCGCAACGCCCCCTGCCCCTGCGGCTCGGGCAAGAAGTACAAGCACTGCCACGGGCGCTTGAGATAGCGCGGCGGCGCCGGGGACAATCCCGCCACGCCCCGGCCTTGCGCCGGGGCGTGGCGTTGAGCCGATGATCCAGCCTGCAAATCGATGGTTGCGCCGATGTTTGTGCCCCTTGGGCCGCGCGCTGACGCGCGCACCCCTACGGGAAGCGCGGTGGCCCCGCCCCCACCCCCTGACGCCGCCACGCGCGCTGCGCGCGCAGGCGGCGCATCGGTAGGGCGGATCTCGATCCGCCAATCACCTTCGCCAATCACCATATACTGGCGGGTCGCGACCCGCCCCGCGCGTCATGCCACGGCTTGTCCGGGGCCTCGATCCGCAGCACACAATGG
>JACZTQ010000274.1 GCA_022573605.1 Pseudomonadota bacterium
GAGCGCCCCGTCGGCCTGGGCGAAGGCGGCCGCCGCCGTCGGGCCGAGGCAGAGCACCTTGCCGCGCGGGTGGCTGGCCAGCCGGTTCGACTCGCCGGTCGGTCCCGGCAGCGTCTCGGGTGCTGCGCGCCACTCCGGCACCGTCAGGCTGTCGAGCGCCGCCTGCACCGTCTTGGCGCTCACCGGCACGCCGCCGGCGTCGTCCTCCGCTGCCCACGGCCCGGAACCGCCCCCGGAACCGTCAGGAATCGTTTCACATACTGCGGCCCGCCCGCCTTCGGCCCGGTGCCCGACAGCCCCTCGCCGCCGAACGGCTGCGAGCCGACCACGGCGCCGATCTGGTTGCGGTTGACATAGACGTTGCCGCAGCGCACCCGCTCGACGATGCGCTGCACCCGGTCGTCGATCCTGGTGTGCAGCCCGAAGGTCAGGCCGAAGCCGCGCCCGTTGACGGCATCGACCACGGCGTCGATCTCGCCCGCACGATAGGTCGCCACATGGAGCACCGGGCCGAAGATTTCGCGCTCCAGTTCCCCGATGCCGTCCAACTCGATGACCGTGGGCGGCACGAACAGCCCCTCGGCCGGAACGCCGAGGCTTTTCAGCACCCGGCCGCCGGCTTTGTGAGCGGCAATATGGGCCTCGATCCCGGTCCGCGCGGCGGTGTCGATCACCGGGCCGACATCGGTGGCCAGCTCCCAGGGGTCGCCGAGGCGCAACTCGTCGATGGCGCCGTGGAGCATCTTGAGCAGCGGTCCGGCGACGTCCCTTTGCACATAGAGCATGCGCAGCGCCGAGCAGCGTTGTCCCGCGCTCTGGAAGCTCGAGGCGATGATGTCGCGCACCGCCTGCTCGGGCAGTGCCGTCGAGTCGACGATCATCGCGTTCAGCCCGCCGGTCTCGGCGATCAGCGGCGCCCGCGGGTCGAGGTTTGACGCCATCGCCCGGTTGACGGTTTGCGCCACCTCGGTCGAGCCGGTGAAGCAGACCCCCGCCACCCGCGCATCCGAGGTCAGGGCTGCGCCCACGGTGGACCCATCGCCGGGCAGAAGCTGGAGCGCCGCCGGGGGCACGCCGGCCTGGTGCATCAGCGTCACCGCGCGGGCGGCGATCAGCGGCGTCTGTTCGGCGGGCTTGGCGATCACCGCGTTGCCGGCGGCCAGCGCCGCCGCGATCTGGCCGCTGAAGATCGCCAGCGGGAAGTTCCAGGGGCTGATGCAGACGATCACGCCCCGTGGCTCACCCGCGCCCTCGAGCCGTTCGGCCTCGGCGGCGTAGAAGCGCAGGAAGTCGATCGCCTCGCGCACCTCGCCGACCCCGTCGGGCAGGGTCTTGCCGGCCTCGCGGGCGGCCAGGGCGAAGAACTCCGGCGCGTGGTCCTGGTAGAGACCGGCGACCCGGCGCAGCACATCGGCGCGGGCCGGGGCCGCGAGCGCCGACCACTCGGCGAAACCGCCCGCGGCGGCGGCCAGGGCGGTTTCCACGTCCGCCGCCGTTGCCTCCCTGACATGGCCGACGACCTCGGCCGGGCGGGCCGGGTTCAGCACCTCGCGCGCGGTATCCGCCACCACCGGCCCGGCGATCATCGGCCCGGCCCGCCAGCGGTGGTTGCGGAAAGGCGCCCGGGCGGCCTCCAGCGCCGCGACGCACAGCGGATCGGTGAGGTCCCAGCCCCGGGCGTTGACCCGGCCCTTGCCATAGAGATCGGCGGGAAGGGGGATGCCCGGATTGGCCACCGCCTGGCCCAGCTCCGCCACCGCGTCGAAGGGGTCGCGCGCGATCACCGCGGCCGGGATCGACTTATCGACGATCTGGTTGACGAACGAGCTGTTGGCGCCGTTCTCCAAGAGGCGGCGCACCAGGTAGGCCAGCAGGTCGCGATGGGCGCCCACGGGAGCGTAGATGCGGCACCGGGTGCCCTCCTCGTCATGCACTGCGGAATGGAGCGACTCGCCCATGCCGTGCAGGCGCTGGAACTCGAAGGCGCTCCTGTCGCCGGCCATATGCAGCACCGCCGCCACGGTGTGCGCGTTGTGGGTGGCGAATTGCGGGTAGATGCGGCCGGTCATGCCCAGCAGCTTCCTGGCGCAGGCAATGTAGCTGACGTCGGTGCCGAGCTTGCGGGTGAAGACCGGGAAACCGTCCAGCCCCATCACCTGGGCGCGCTTGATCTCGGTGTCCCAGTAGGCGCCCTTGACCAGGCGCACCATGATCCGCCGGTCGAGCTTCGAGGCCAGCGCGTGGAGCCAGTCGATGACATGGGCGCCGCGCGGCCCGTAGGCCTGCACCACCACGCCGAAGCCGTCCCAGCCGCGCAAGCCCGGGTCGCCGAGCACCGCCTCGATCACGTCGAGCGAGAGGTCGAGCCGGTCGGCCTCCTCGGCGTCGATGTTGAAGCCCATGTTGGCCGATCTGGCCAGCGCCGCCAGCGCGCGGGTGCGGGCCACCAGTTCGGTCATCACCCGGTCGCGCTGGGCGAACTCGTAGCGCGGGTGCAGCGCCGAGAGCTTGACCGAGATGCCGGGGTTGTCGCGGATGTCGTCCGCCTTGCAGGACGCCGCCAAGGCGGTGATGGCGTCGGAGTAGGCCAGATGATAGTGGCGCGCATCCGATTCGGTGCGCGCCGCCTCGCCCAGCATGTCGTAGGAGTAGGTGTAGCCCTTGGCCTGGTAGGGCGCGGCGTTGATTTGCGCCTCCGCGATATCGCGCCCGAGCACGAAGTTGTGCCCGAGCTCGCGCATCGCCTGGCCGACCGCGACCCGGATCACCGGCTCGCCGAGGCGCTTGACGGCGCCGCGCAGCACCCGCGCCAGCCCCTCGTCGGGCTCGGCCAGCACCTTGCCGGTCAGCATCAGGGCCCAGGTCGAGGCGTTGACCAGCGACGACGAGGAATGGCCCAGATGCTTGCCCCAGTCGGAGGGCGCGATCTTGTCCTCGATCAGGGCGTCGATGGTGCCGGGGTCGGGCACCCGCAGCAGCGCCTCGGCCAGGCACATCAGGGCGACGCCCTCCCGGGTCGAGAGGCCGTATTCGGCCAGGAAGCTCTCCATCAGCCCCGGATCGGTGGCCCCGCGCACGCCGCGCACCAGATCGGCGGCGCGGTCGCAGATCGCCGCGCGGGTGGCGGCGTCGAGCCCGGCTTCGGCCACCAGACGGCGCACCACGCGGGCCTCGTCGGGCAGGGTGTCGGCGCGCATGGCGGCGCGGATCTGGTCGAGATCGGGGGCGGGGCGGGGCATCTTGCACCTCTGCTGAAGCGAACCGTCTGGTGGAGAATAGCAGAAGATCGCAGGGCAAACGGTCTTTACATGGCGCTTTAACAGACGTAAAAACTTATTGATCGAGTATTATAGGACTAAAGCACCATGAAAATGCCTCAGAACAGTGATATCGACCAGTTCGATCTGAAAATCCTGCGTGAACTGTCGGTCAACGGCCGCATTACCGTGACCGAACTGGCCGGCAAGGTGGGGCTGACCAAGACTCCCTGTCTCGCGCGAATGCGGCGGCTGGAGGCGCGGGGCGCTATCCGCGGCTACCGCGCGGTGATCGACCCGGCCAAGGTCGGGCTGGGCCATATCGCATTCGTCGAGATCAAGCTCTCCAACACCACCGAGGCTGCGCTGAACGCCTTCAACGCGGCGGTGCGCAAGCTTACGGAAGTCGAGCAGTGCCACATGATCGCCGGCGGCTTCGACTATCTCCTCAAGGTCCGCACCGGCGACATCACGGCCTACCGCCGGGTGCTGGGCGAGAAGATCTCGGCCCTGCCCCACGTCGCCCAGTCCAGCACCTATGTGGCGATGGAGGCGGTGAAGGACGAGGCGGGGGAGTTGGGGTGAGGGTGAATTGATCGACAGTTTCCGGGCCGGGGCAGTATAGTGCCGCCGGGCTGTCCGGACGGGCACGGATATCGGAGGCGACATGACCAGCTTCAACGATTCACATGGGCTGACCTACACCGCCGCCGCCCCCGACTCGGTCGCCAGCTTCGAGACCCTGATCCATGCCTTCATGGGCTTCCGCCGCGAGATGATGAAACAGCTCGCCGCCCTGTTGGAGGCCGACCCGGAGATGCCGATGGCGAACTGCGCCAAGGGCTATTTCATGAAGATGTCGGGGGCCAGCCAGCTCACCCCCATCGCCAATGAACAGCTTGCCCTTCTCGACACCATGGCCGCTGCCGGGCGGCTGAACCCGCGCGAGGGCAAGCACCACCAGGCGCTGGGCCAGTGGTGCGCCGGCGACATGGA
>JACZTQ010000275.1 GCA_022573605.1 Pseudomonadota bacterium
TGCGCCGCGCCTCCCCCCCGACCCGCCTCCCAAGGGGAGTGGGGGGCGAAATCGGCGCTGACTGTGCCACTCCCCCTCCCTCTGGGAGGGGGTTGGGGGGAGGGCAGTTGCGAGGAGGAGCCGGCGATGAAAATCATCGTCCTCGGCGCCGGGATCATTGGCGTCACCACCGCCTGGCAGTTGCTGAAAGACGGCCACCAGGTGACGGTGATCGAGCGCGCCCCCGGCCCGGCCGAGGGCGCCAGCCTCGCCAATGCCGGGCTGGTGGCGCCGGGGCATGCCTTCGCCTGGGCCTCGCCGGCGGCGCCGGGGATGATGCTGCGCTCGCTCTGGCGGGGCGACCAGGCGATCCGCTTCAAGCCCCGACTGTCGCTGCGCCAATGGGCCTGGGTGGCGCGTTTCCTGGGCCAGTGCAACGGGGCCAGCGCGCGGCTCAACACCGGGCGCAAGGCGCGGTTCTGTATCTATTCGCAGGGCGTGCTGAATGACGTCGTGGCCGAGACCGGGGTGCGCTTCGACCAGGGGAGCGGCGGGCTGATCTATTTCTACCGCAGCCCCGAGAGCTTCGAGGCGGCGGCGCTCAAGTGCCGGATTCTGGCCGACGCCGGCATCGCCATCGAGGTGCTGGACCGTGACGCCACGGTGGCCAGGGAACCCGGGCTGGCGGCGGCGAAGGACCAGATCGCCGGCTCGGTCTTCGCCGCCAACGACACCAGCGGGGACGCCAACCTGTTCACCATCGAACTGGCGAAGCGCTGCGCCGAGGGGGGGGCCGTGTTCCGCTATGGCGAGGAGGTGCTGGACCTGCGCGCCCGGGGCCGCGAGATCACCGCGGTGGTGACCGGCCAGGGCGACCTGACCGCCGACGCCTATGTGCTGAGCCTCGGGGTGATGAGCCCGCACCTGGTCGAGCGCCTCGGCATCAGGCTGCCGATCTACCCGGTGAAGGGCTATTCGGCGACGCTGCGGATCACCGACCGGTCGCTGGCGCCGCGCCTCGGCGGGGTCGACGAGGAGAACCTGCTGGCCTATTGCCCGATGGGCGAGCGGCTGCGCCTCACCGCGACGGCCGAGATCGCGGGCTATTCGACCGGCTTCAGGCGCGGCGACTTCCGGGCGATGTTCGAGAAGGCAAGGGCGCTGTTCGAGGGGGCGGCGGATTTCGACCACCCGGAGCTCTGGGCCGGGCTGCGGCCGATGACGCCGACCGGGATGCCGGTGATCGACCGCTCGCCTTATGCTAACCTGTGGCTCAACACCGGGCACGGCCACATGGGCTGGACCATGTCGAACGGCGCGGCGCGGATCCTGGCCGACCTGGTGGCCCAGCGCCAGCCCGCGATCGACCGGGAGGGGATGACCTATGAAGGATGAAAGCGCCGCCTGCGAGATGATCGAGCATCTGCCCTTTTCCACCGGGCCGGGGATCGGCGCCGGGATCGGTTCGGTGGCGCGGATCGGGCTGGTGGTGCTGGCCTCCGACCACACCATGGAGCACGAGTTCCGCCGGGTCTTCAGCGCCCCCGGATTCGGGCCCGGAGTGGACTATTACGCCGCCCGCATCCGCAACTCGTCGCGGATCACGCCGGCGACGCTGGCGGCGATGGGGCCGCTGCTGACCGACACGGTGGACCTGATCCTGCCCGGCGCCGAACTCGATGTTGTCGCCTTCGGCTGCACCTCGGCCAGCATGGTGCTGGGCGAGGAGGCGGTGGCGGAGCGCATCCACGCCGCCCGCCCCGGAGCCAAGGCGACCAACCCGATCAGCGCCGCCTTCGCCGCCTTCGAGGCGCTCGGGGCCCGGCGGATCGCGGTGCTGACCCCCTACCGCGCCGACCTCAACGCCATCGTGCGCGACTACATCACGGCCAAGGGCTACGACGTGCCGGTGTTCGGCTCGTTCAACGAGCAGGACGACGCGGTGGTCGCCCGCATCGACACAGACAGCCTGCGCCGGGCGGTGCGGACCATCACCCAAGGGCGCGAGGTGGACGCGGTGTTCGTCTCCTGCACATCCGTCAGGCTGCTCGACGCGGTGTGCGAGATCGAGGCCGAGACCGGGCTGCCGGTGACCTCGTCGAACCACGCCCTGGCCTGGCACTGCCTGCGGCTGGCCGGGGTCGAGGAAAAGCGGCCGGACCTGGGGCGGCTGTTCGAGTTGTGAGAGGCGGGTGACGCGCAGGCGACGGTCGGCCGAACAGAAGATCAGCAGCGCGTCGTGTCCGACCCGCTGCTCAACAAGTTGCAGTCTTCGGCGTTCCAGCCGATCGAAACCCGGTCGCCTTCCTTGAAGCCGAACTTCTGATCGATCGAGCTTTGAATCCGGCTGGAGATGGAATTGTCGTCGCCCAGCGCCACCTCGAGCTCGGTCACGTCCCCCAAGTATAGCTTCCCGACGATCGTGGCCTCGAATTTGTTGTCGGCGATCCAGTCCCGGTCCCGGGGAAATACCTGGACCGCTTCGGGACGGATCGAAAATTCGACGGCGGCTCCGGCAGACCTGCCCTGGCCGTCAGAGCTGATCACCCTGAGGCCGCTTTCGGTTTCGATTTGAATCGTCCGGCCGGAGGCGCCCCGCGCCGCACCGGCGCCGAGCGCGACGACCCGCCCGGAAAAAATATTGGAAGCCCCCATGAAATCGGCGACAAATCGGGTCCGGGGGGTCTGGAATATTTCCCGAGGGGTTCCGAGCTGCTCGAAATTTCCGTTCCGCATCACCGCGACCCGGTCCGACATGCTCATGGCCTCGTCCTGGTCGTGGGTCACGTAGATGAAGGTGATGTTGACCTCGTGCTGAATTCTCCGCAACTCTATCTGCATGGCCTTTCGCAGCTTTCGGTCCAGGGCCCCCAGCGGCTCGTCCAGAAGCAATACCTTGGGACGCAGCACCAGGGCCCTCGCCAGGGCGACGCGCTGCTGCTGCCCGCCGCTGAGCTGATTTGGACGGCGCGCTCCATAACCCTCCAGGTGAACCAGCTCGAGAGCTTCCGCCACCAGCCTCGCGACCTCCGGCTCGGCCACCCGTCTCGATTTGAGGCGCAACCCGAAGGCAATGTTGTTCTCGATGGTCAGGTGGGGGAACAGGGCGTAATTCTGAAATACGATATTGGAGTTGCGCTCATAGGGCGGCAGGTCGGTGACCACCTCGCCATCGATCAGAACGTCGCCCGCGTCCGGCTGCTCCAGGCCGCCGATCAACCGCAGCGTGGTGGTCTTGCCGCAACCGCTGGGCCCCAGCAGCGAGAAAAACTCGCCTTCCGCAATCGTCAGACTCAGGTTGTCCACGGCGACGACGTCGCCATACCGTTTGCTCACCCGCACCAACTCGACGCTGGAAATCCGTTTCATGATACGCTTCGCCGATCGAAGTAGGTTCCGATTATGACAATGATCAGCGGCGCCACGATGATCAGGGTTCCCAGGGCGTTGACCATCGGTGAGACGCCGAGCCGGATCATCGAGTAGACCCGCAACGGCAAGGTCGACGAGCCGACGCCGGAGACAAAGAAGGTAATCACGAAATCGTTGAACGACCACGGAAAGGTCAACAGCGCGGCCGCCAGGATGCCGGGCATCAACTGGGGCAGCGTCACTTTCCACATCGTGGTCCATTCATCGGCGCCGAGGTCCATCGCGGCGTCTTCCAGGGTCCGGTCGAGGCGCTGCATGCGGGCGATGATCACCAGGGTGGTGAGGGGAATCGAAAACGAGATATGGGCCAGCAGGATGGTGAGAATTCCAAGGTCCAGACTGATCGAGGTGTAGAACAGCAGGAGCGAAATTCCGATAACCAGATCGGGCATCACCAGCGGAACGTAGAGGGCGCCCTGATACAGCGCCCTGCCGAGGAACTTGTAGCGGTAAAGAGTGAATGCGGTGATGGTCCCGATCGCCGTGGAAATAATGACGGTCGGAATCGCAATCATCAGACTGATTTTCAATGCATCCTGAATATACTTGTTGTTGAATACGGCGATATACCACTTTAAGGTAAACCCCTCCCAAGCCACGCCGTATTCAGTTGGCGTAAAAGAATAAACCACCAATACAAGCAAAGGCAAGTACATGAACAGGTACACCGCGCCGCACCCGATAGATAAAAGACGGGGAGATGCTTTGTTCATTGCCGTTCCTGGTAGGCGTCTTTTCCGCCTCCGGCCCGCATGTAGAGGTAGATCAGAACCAAAATCACCGCCAACAGCAGCAGGGAATATGCCGATCCCAGCGGCCAGTGGCGCAGGCCG
>JACZTQ010000276.1 GCA_022573605.1 Pseudomonadota bacterium
CCCAATCGCGCCCGATCGGCTCACATGGGCCGCCGCGATTCGCCCAGGAGACCTCCATGCCCGAGACATCCACCCACGACGCCGAGGCCGACGCCCGCAACGCCGAGCTGAAGATCTACCTCAACGGCGACATCGTGCCTCGCGACCAGGCCAAGGTCTCGGTCTACGACAGCGGTTTCCTGCTCGGCGACGGGGTCTGGGAGGGCATCCGGCTGCACAATGGCAAATGGGCTTTCCTGGAGGCCCATCTCGACCGGCTGTTCGAGGCCGCCAAGGCGATCGATCTCGACATCCGTCTGGACCGGACCGGGGTGACGGCGGCGCTGGACGCCACCGCCGCCGCCAACGCCATGACCGGGAACGTCCACGCCCGCCTGATGATCACCCGCGGCGTCAAGGACAAGCCGTTCCAGGACCCGCGCCTGTCGCGCTCCGGCCCGACCATGGTGATCATCATGGAGCACTCGTCGGCCTCGGAGGCCAGCTTCCGGCGCGGCATCCGGCTGGCGACCGTGCCGATCCACCGCGGCCTGCCGCTGACCCAGGACCCGAAGCTGAACTCGCACTCCAAGCTCAACTGCATCCTGGCCGGCATCCAGGCGCACAAGGCCGGCGCCGACGAGGCGCTGATGCTCGACCCCCAGGGCTTCGTCAACACGACCAATTCGTGCAACTTCTTCATCGTGCGCCGTGGCGAGGTCTGGACCTCGACGGGCGACTACTGCCTGCCCGGCATCACCCGGGCCAACGTCATCCGGCTCTGCCGCGACAACGCCATCCCGGTTGCCGAGAAGAACTTCTCGCTGGTCGAGACCTACGGCGCGGACGAGGCCTTCGTCACCGGCACCTTCGGCGCCCAGACCCCGGTGGTGGAGATCGACGGGCGGACGATCAGCGACGGTCCGGGGCCGGTGACGACGCGCCTCCGCGCGCTCTACAAGGCGCTGGTGGCGGCCGACACGGCGTAACCGCCGCCCCGCGTCGCCCCGGTCCCCGAACCGGGGCCTCGTCCAGGGTCAGACGACCTCACCGCTTTCGGGTTCCGCCAGCGGCTCCAGCAAGGCGGCGGCAACTTCATAGGAAATGACGGCGGCACTGACCAGCGACACCGCTGCCTCGCCATCGGCAGCCGGCGCGGGCGGCGGTGCCGCTTCGCTCTCCGGTGCCGGGATTTCGCTGCCCGGCTCCGCGATTGCCCCATCGCCGGCATCGTCCGGCGGCGCCACATCGCCGTCGGCGGCATCGTCACCTGCTGGGGGCTCCACGACCGGCATGAACGAGGCGAAGAAGGTCTCCATGTTGACGCCGTGGGCGATGGCGGAGGCTGCCTTGCCCTGGATGTTGGCGGGAAGCTCGGCCCCGTTTGCAATCGCCTCGGCGATCATCGTCTTGGCGGCCTGTCCGGGCGCGGAGGCGTTGCGCGCCGCCGGCGTGGACCCGGCCGGGGGCGATGCCTCCGGCCCATTGCCGCCGCGCCGGTGCGCCGTGTGATGCATCGGGCCGTGCTGGGGTATGCTGGGAATCATGGCGTGCTCCTCGATGGTTAGAAGCATGATCGCCCGGATACGTGATCGGATGGTAAACGGCCCGCAATACCACGCCCCGGCCCCCGAGCCGGGGCCTCGACCCGCCCGCGTGCCGCGCGCCTCGATGGGCCCCGGCGGCGCCCGGTAGGGCGGACATGATTGTCCGCCCCGCTCGCCGATTGCGTCCGGGGCGAGCCGCGCGCCGAGACATTGGTTGCGTCTGATGCGCGGCATCTCCGGATCACCACGCCAGCCCGACAACGCGCCCGATGTTTACGCGATAGTAATTTTCGGAAAAATGTTTATAATCAATCGCTTAATACCCTGCCCACATGTGGGCGCCGCTCTTGCACCGCCGGCGCCCGCCCGGCGGGACAATCGGCCCGGCAGGGCGGACATGATTGTCCGCCCCCCTCAGCGCTCCTTCACATAGGGCGTCCCCAGCGCCTTGGGCGGTATCGCCCGGCCGAAGAACCCGGCCAGCAGCACCACCGTCGCCACATAGGGCAGCACCAGGATCAGCTCGACCGGGATCACCCCGACCAGCGGCAACTCGACGCTCTGCAACCGCGCCGCCGCCGCCTCCAGGAAACCGAAGATCAGGCAGGCCAGCAAAACCGTCCCGGGCCGCCACTTGCCGAAGATCATCGCCGCCAGGGCGATGAAGCCCTTGCCCGCGCTCATCTCGCGCACGAACCCGCCGCCGTGGGCGATCGAGAGATAGGCCCCCGCCACCCCGCACAGCGCCCCGGCGATCAGCACCCCGCGGTAGCGCAGCCAGGTCACCGACAGCCCGGCGCTGTCGACCGCCTCCGGCTTCTCGCCCGCCGCCCGCAGGCGCAGCCCGAAGGTGGTGCGGAACAGCAGCCAGCCGACCAGCGGCACCGACAGCACCGCCAGGTAGACGAGCACGTTGTGCCCGCTGATCAGCTCCGCATAGAGCGGCCCGATCACCGGGATCTCGCCGAGCGTCTCCACCCCGGGCAGGGTGATCGGCCGGAACCGCTCGCCCTGGGCCAGGATCGGCGTCTGCCCGCCCTGCTGGAACAGCGCGATCCCGGCCACCACGGTCGCCCCCGAGGCCAGGATGTTGATCGCCACCCCGCTGATGATCTGCTCGCCCCGATGGGTGATGCAGGCGAACCCGTGCAAGCCCGCCATCGCCATCGACACCACCACCGCCGCCAGCAGCCCGAGCGGCGCCGAGCCGGTCAGCGAGGCCGCCGCCCCGGCGGCGAAGGCTCCCGCCAGCAGCTTGCCCTCGAGCCCGATGTCGATCACCCCCGAGCGCTCCGAGACCAGCCCGGCCATGGCACACAGGATCAGCGGGGCGGCGAAGCGCAGGGAGCCGTCCATCAGGCGCAGGAAATCGATCCAGGTGTCAGCCATCGCTTCCCCTCCGGGCCAGCGCGAACACCCGCCCGAGCAGCGGGTTCAGCATGAAGGCCAGCGCGCCGCAGAACAGGATGATCAGCCCCTGGATCAGCAGCACCATCTCGCGGGTGATGGTCTTGAACTCGAAGTCCAGCTCGGCCCCGCCCTGGAACAGCGCCCCGAACAGCAGGCTCGCCAGCACGATGCCGACCGGATGGTTGCGCCCCATCAGCGCCACCGCGATGCCGGTGAAGCCGTAGCCGGAGGTGAAGTTCAGCAACAGCTTGTGTTGCACCCCGAGGATCTCGTTCAGCGCCATCATCCCGGCCATGCCGCCGCTGAGCGCCATCGCGATCACCACCATGCGGCGCACCGGGATGCCGGCGTAGACCGCCGCCGGCTCGCTCCGCCCCATGGCCCGCAGCGCGTAGCCGAAGCGGGTGCGCCAGATCAGCACCCAGACCCCGACGCAACACAGCAGCGCGATGACGAACGAGAGGTTCAGCGGCGAGCGCGTCGCCTCGATCCCCATCCAGCCCGCGATGTCGTGGATGAACGGCAGACGCGCCCCCTCGGCGAACACCCGGGTCTGCGGCGAGCTCTGCCCCGGGCGCATCAGCACCCCGGTCAGCAGGGCCACGGCCAGCCCGGCGGCGATGAAGTTGAACATGATCGTGGTGATCACGATATGGCTGCCGCGATAGGCTTGCAGATAGGCCGGGATCAGCGCCCAGCCGGCCCCGAAGGCGGCCGCGGCCCCGATCGCCAGCACGATCACCAGCGCTCCCGGCAGCATGCCGTCCAGGGCCAGCACGACCAGCGCCACCCCGAGCCCGCCGATCGCCGCCTGGCCCTCGCCGCCGATGTTGAACAGCATGGCGTGGAAGGCGATCGACACCGCCAGCCCGGTGAAGATGAAATTGGTCGTGTAGTAGAGCGTGTAGCCCAAGCCCCCGGGGGTGACGAAGGCCCCCTTCAGCATCACCGTGAGGGCTGCCAGCGGGTTCTCGCCCAGGGCCGCGATGACCAGGCCCGACACCCCCAGCGCCAGGGCGATGTTGAGCACCGGGATCAGCCCGATCTCGGCCCAGCGGGGCAGGGGGGCGGTCCTCATGCGTGCGGCCTCGCCGCTCCACAATGTCCCGGCCTTGAGCCGGGACCTCGATGGTTCGCGCCCAACGCCGTAGGGCGGAACTTGTTCCGCCATCCCCCGGCCCGGCCGCGGCGGCGCATCGAGATGCGCCCTACGCCGGCCGTCGCGCCCAGCGGCGCGAGGTCCCGGATCAAGTCCGGGACATGGGCATGGCGCGCCCACACCCTCATGCCGCCGCCC
>JACZTQ010000277.1 GCA_022573605.1 Pseudomonadota bacterium
GCTGCCGCCGGCGGGTAGCGACTTGGGCAGGAAACCGCCCTTCGAGCCGACCGGCACGATGACCGCGTTCTTGACCTGCTGGGCCTTGACCAGACCGAGCACCTCGGTGCGGTAATCCTCCTTGCGGTCCGACCAGCGCAGGCCGCCCCGCGCCACCGGGCCGCCGCGCAGATGGACGCCCTCGATCCAGGTCGAGTAGACGAAGATCTCGCGCCAGGGCCGGGGCAGCGGCAGATCGTCGAGCCTGGCGCAGTCGAACTTGAACGAGACATAGATCTTCGGCTGCCCGTCGGCGCCCGGCTGGTAAGCGTTGGTCCGCAGGGTCGCCTGGATGGCGTTGTGGAACCGGCGCAGGATGCGATCCACGTCCAGACTGGCGACCGCTTCGAGCGCCGTCTCGATCTCGCCCGAGATGCGCGCCGCCGCGGCCTCGCGGGCCTCGGTATCGCCGCCGCTGGCCGGATCGAACAGGGCGTGGAACAGCGCCACCAGCGCGCGGGCGATGCCGGGGTTGCCGGCCAGCGCGTCCTCCATGTACTCGACCGAGTAGGGAATTCGCGCCTGGCGCAGGAAGCGGCTGTAGGCGCGCAGCAGCACGGTCTCGCGCACACTCAGGCTGGCCACCAGCACCAGCCGGTTCAACGGGTCGTCGTCGGCCGCCCCCGACCAGACCGCGCCATAGGCTTCCTCCAGCTTCTCGCGCAGTTCGGACAGCACCACATCGCCGCCGTCGGCCGACTGCATGTAGAAGTCATGCAGCCAGATCCGCTCGTCGCCGCGCTTGATGCGGAAGGTGTCTTCTTCGAGGATGCGGAAGCCCATGTTCTCCAGCACCGGCAGGCAGTCCGACAGCGGCACCGCGCGGCCGAGCCGGAACAGCTTGAAGCGCACCGCGGAATCCGGGTCCTCCAGCCGGCGGTAGAACTTCAGCCCCAGGGGCGCGGCCTCGGTCAGCTCCTCCATCTTCTCGATGTCGGCGATCGCGGCCACCGCGTTGAAGCTGTCGCGATAGCCGGATCTGAACCCATTGCCATAGCGCCCATGCAGGCGATTGCCCTCGTGCTCGCCGATCCGATCGACCAAAGCTTCGCGCAGCACGTCGCCCCAGCTTCGCGCCGCGCCGATGATCCGCTGCTCGATCTCGGCGACGTCGTAGTCGGGCGCCCCGCCGGGCCGCAGGGCGATGACGAAATGGACCCGCGCCAGGGCCTCGTCGCTGAAGGACGGGGTATAGGTGGCGACCCGGCCGTTCAACTCCTCGGCCAGGATCTCGCCCATCCTGACCCTGAGCTCGGTGGTGTAGCGCTCGCGCGGGACGTAGATCAGGCAGGACAGGAAGCGGCCGAAGCGGTCGGGCCGCAGGAACAGCCGGGTGCGCGGCCGGGTCGCCAGATGCAGCACACCCATGGCGTTGCGGTAGAGCTGCTCGTCGGTGCTCTGGAACAGCTCGTCGCGCGGATAGGTCTCCAGCACGTTGGTCAGGGCCTTGCCGTCATGGCTGGCCGGGGCGAAGCCGGCCCGGGCGATGATCCGCTCGACCTTCTGGCGCAACAGCGGGATCGCCCGCGGGTTGCGGTTGTAGGCGGCGGCGGTGAAATGGCCGATGAAGGCGTGCTCGCCGATCACCCGGCCCTTGGCGTCGTAGCGCTTGACCCCGATCAGGTCGAGATGGGTCGGCCGGTGCACCGTCGAGCGGCGATTCGCCTTGAGGATCAGCAGGGGTGAGACATCGGTGACGAAGGCGTCCATCTCGGGCGACCAGTCGGTGAAGTTGCCTTTGGCATCGCGCAGGATGGTGTAGTCGGGATCGCGCATCAGCCCCAGCCCGGAGCCTTCGACCACGTCGGCCCCCAGCTTGCGCCCCTCGCCGATGCGGTATTCGCGGTAGCCCAGGAAGGTGAAGTTGTCCTGGGCCAGCCAGTCGAGGAATTCGGCCACCTCGGCGGTGGCTTCCGCGGCCTTTTTCGGCGCATCCCGGCGCAGGCCCGCCGTGACCTCGCCCAGCCTGGTCAGGATCGGCTTCCAGTCCTCGACCGCGATCCGCACATCCGCCAGCATCTGGCGGATGTCCGCTTCCAGCCCGGCCAGGGTCTCGTCGTCGCCGATCTGGTCGATCTGCGCCTGGATCACCGACTCGCGCAGGGCGCCCTCGGCGCCGGGGCCGGCCAGGCCCTTGCGCACCCCCTTGGCGTCGCGCGTCACGGTCAGCAGCGGATGCAGGATGGCGTGGATGCCGAAGCCGCGCTCGGTCAGCAGGGCGGTCAGCGAGTCGACCAGGAACGGCATGTCGTCGTTGATGATCTCCAGCACGGTGTGGGGCGATTCCCAGCCATGCTCGGACAGGCGCGGATTGTAGAGCCGGAGCCGGGGCGCGCCGGGCCGGCGCTTGGCGCCGAACTTCCACAGCGCCAGGGCGGCGCCGTAGATCCCCTCGGTCGGCGCCTCGACCACCTCGTCCGGCGATACATTGGCGTAGAACCGGTCCAGCGCCTCCGAGAACGCCGCCTGCTCGGCCTTGCCCAGCCGCTGCGCGCCGATCGCGCGCACCGCGTCCAGCTTTGCATTCAGACGCTCCAACTCTCCCTGCCGCATCGGATCTCTCCCGCTTCGCGATCATGCCACGACCCGTCGCCCCCGGTTGAAGCCACCCGGCCGGGTGGCGAGGGGCGATCGCGTCATCTGAGCACATTAATTCGCAAAATGCCTAATCGTCAGTAGCTAACAGCGACCTAACGGTGGCCAATCGACTCCAGATCGGAGGAAAATGCCGGTTTCCGGAGCTTTCGGTGCGGGATTCCCGAAACCCGCTCAGCCGGAGCGCTGGCGACCGGGTGCCGCCCCCGCCGATTTCGCCCCCCACTCCCTCTGGGCTTCGCAGGGGACCGTGGCCGCGGATGCGGCCTTGTCATGCCCCGGAGAAGGGGTCGGGGGGGAGGCTTGCAACGCCGCCGCCGGGTGCCGCGCGGCAGCGACTCATCGGAGCGGGAAGCCGGCATGATTCACCCTCTCGATGCCGCTCAGCCCGAGAGCTTGGCCACACTCTCCGCCGTCTGCTCGTAGAGCAGCTTGCGCTCGGCGTCGGTCGGCGGACCCGAGCGGCGCAGCTCCTTGCCGAGATCGACGGCGCGCCGCACCGCCGGGCGCTGCTTGACCCGGCCGCGCCAGGCGGTGACGTTGGGGAACGGCTCCAGCGCGGCGCCGAGCGGCTTGGCGATCAGCACCCAGGGCCAGGCGATCATGTCGGCGATGGAGTAGTCGCCGAGGATGTGATCGCGCCCCTCGAGCCGGCGCTCCAGCACCCCGAGGCAGCGGTCGTATTCGCGGGCATAGCGCGCCCGCCCATAATCGCCGATGCCCTCCGGGGCGTAGTTGACGAAATGGCTGAGCTGGCCCGCCGTCGGCCCCTGGTTGGCGGCCTGCCAGAACAGCCACTCCATCGCCTGTTTCCGGCCGAGTGCGTCGGTGGGCAGGAATTTGCCGGCCTTCTCCGCCAGATACCACATGATCGCGCCGGACTCGAAGACCGGCACGGGATCGCCCGGCACGCCGTGATCGACGATCGCCGGCATCCGGTTGTTGGGGCTGATGGCGAGGAATTCGGGCTTGAACTGGTCGCCCTTGGCAATGTTGACCGGGATCATGCGGTAGTCCACCCCAAGCTCCTCGAGCAGGATCGCGACCTTCCAGCCGTTCGGCGTCGGCCAGTAGTAAAAATCGATCACTTGGCGCCCTCCTCTGGCACTACGGCCGCCCCGGCGGCGATCAGGCTGTCGATCTCGGTTGCCGAGTAGCCTGCCTCGGCAAGAACCTCGCGGGTGTCGCCGCCCAGCGCCGGGCCGCCCCGGCGGTGCTCTGCGGGCGTGCCTTCGAAGCGCGCCGGGGTGCGGGCCTGGCGCAGCCGGCCCGCCTGGGGGTGCTCGGTCTCGACGATGATGGCGTTCGCGACCACCTGGGGGTGGTTGATCATCTCGCGCCGGGTCAGCACCGGGGCGCAGGGCACGTCATGGGCCTCGAGCCGGGCGATCCACTCGGCGCTGGAGCGGCCCCGCAGCGCGGTCTGGGTCAGTTCCAGGCGCTCGGGCTTGTGGACTTCCAGCCCCTCGGAGGTCAGGAAGCGGGGATCGTCGATCCATTCGGGGCGCTCGCAGGCCCGCGCCAGCTTGACCCAGTCGGCGCGGCGGAAGGCGGCGATCGAGATATGGCCGTCGGCGGTCTGGTAGATCAGGTCGATG